>CAXEKM010000348.1:0-4453 GCA_963996645.1 uncultured Marinoscillum sp. | reverse complement strand
GTATTTTAGTATTTTCAATAAGGAAATCAGTTATTAATACTTTCAGTTATCTCAGAATAGTATTACTTTGCACTCACCAGGATACTTATTCTATTCTCACGCTGAATATTCAGCAATAGCCTTAGTAGTTAGATAAGTGATCAGGTTTAAAAACTGAAGAACTACTAAAACAATTAACTAACAATGAAAATTTTAAAAAACTTAGCCTTAGCGTTTCTTGTTTCATTCACTGTATTACTTGTAGCATGCGGTGGCGGAGGTGGAGATGATGATCCACAAACAGCTAAAGAAATTTTAATCGAAGATTTACAAGGAACATGGACACTTGATGCAGGTGCTTCATTGCTAGCTAACCTGGACATCAACACAGATGGAATCTCTGCGACATTTACAGAAACAGGATTTACATTATCAGGTGCTATCACTACTTATGTAGAAAATGGAACTTACACAATTTCAGATGCTGGTGCAATTAGCTCTGTAGATGTAACTATCAAACCAACTGACTTAGCTTTGGATGGTACTGCTGACGTTACTGTTAACTCAACAAACGATGTAATCACTGTTGAATTCTCAACAAAACTTGCAGACGGCCGAATTGAAGGTCTTGGAGACTTCAAATTAGTTTTCAATAAAGCGAGTTAATTCTCGTTGAAATAAAGCATTTAAAAAGCCTCCAATTGGAGGCTTTTTTATTAAATGACTTCAATCAGCACTACAAATGACAAATATCAGTCGTTAAGCTGTTCTTTTTCATGAAATTCAGGATACCAACAAAGTTATCTCATCATGAACAGCACTCACCTACTCAAAGAAACTACCCCGATTGATGTCACATGTGACTCTTGTAACGAAGAAATAATCACTGGAACAACCTACGTTGCCAATCTCGAAACTGTTACTATTCATTGTGAGTCTTGCGCTGATAGATTAGGACTCACCCAGTCAAGCAAATCTCAAGAAGAAATCAATATCATTTTAAATGATCGAGTGAAGAACTTGATTCATAAAGCCTATGCTTATTAAACTCTAACCATACAAAATGAAAAGAGGGGTTGTGATGCCACAACCCCTCAATTCAAACTTTAGCTTATGAAGAAGTATTTTTATGGATTTTGATCCACTAATTCATTATTCGTCATTTCATTCAAAGGAATGAAGTAGATGTTACGAGGATCATTCCAGGAGATGACCTGACTATTTTCTCCTGCTTCTAAATGAACTCCAGGAAAACTCCTGTCAATATCTTTCTCATTCCTAACAAGGTCTAGTGTTCTAAAACCTTCCCAGGCCAGTTCTATCCTACGTTCTTGCAGTACCACATCCACAATAGAAGACAACCCTTTAAAATCAGCTGCAGAATAAAGTTCTACACCACTTAGTCCTGCTCGTTGACGTATCTCATTCACATCAGCCAAAGCTGCTGTTACATCATTTAAATGAGCTGATGCCTCCGCACGATTTAAATACACCTCGCCCAATCTGAGCATCTGTGGAGAGTTTAGTGTAACCACATCATCTTGATAAGAAAATTTTGTAATGAAATATTTTGGATATCCATTCCGAAGCTTGACAGTCACCCCATCTGTATCATAATCGGGCTTTATAAAATCATTTCTCACATCATTAGGGTATTCTGCCAATAACTCACGAAGAGTTTCTGAAGGGTATATTTCACCCCATCCTAATCCCCTATCTGTCAAATACATAGATCCAATTGCTGCCAAAGTTTTATCATCCTGAAGGGTTTGTGCCACATACCAAATAGCCTCAGATGAAGATGGCACATTGTAAAAAGAATTGATGTAATTAGATGTGGTAGCCAATGAATACCTTCCAGACTCGATCACCAAATCTGCATAATCAATCGCATCCTGCCATTGCTCCATATGCAAGTAAACCCTACATAATAAGGCCTGAGCAGCACCTTTGGAAGCAAAAGCTTTCCCTCTTCCAGATCCCATTAACTCCTCAGCAAGAAGTAAGTCTTTTTCAATCTGATCATAACACTCCCCAACAGTAGCTCTTGCTTGAGTTGGTGAAGATTCTACATCTATTTTCAAAATGACTCCATCGTTTTCTCTTCCAGCACTGTATGGCTGTGCAAATAACTTCAACAACTCAAGATGCATATAAGCTCTTAGGAAGTAATTTTCCCCAAGTAACTGTCTAGAGTCGTCATCCTCTGGAGATCCCAAGGCAGCAATAATTTGATTCGCCCCATTGATAATTCTATAAGAGATAAACCACAAATAGCTGGTATTCTCCATAGAGGCAAAATGATTCCTCGTAAAAGCATAAAACAAAGGATCCGTGGTTGAACCACTCAACATCACATTATCACTCGAGTATTCAGAAAGTTGATGATGATGTCGAATCCAATAATTAGCGGTATACAATTTATTGTCATACTCAACCAAATCCTTCATCATCCCATAGTTACCATTAGTAGCTGCTAAAAGCCCTTCATAGTTACTTGATAATGACTCACTTACAATTCCGTCACTTGGCAGCTGATCCAAATCACATGATGCTACCATCAATAAAACAACTATGCTATAGATTAATTTTCTCATGATTGGTCTGATTAAAATTTAGCTGTCAATTTGATTAAATACTGCTTACTAATTGGATACTTGAAGTCCTGGAATCCTGGCAATTCAAATGCCGTGCTTGACACCCGTGACTCAGGATCTAATCCTGAAAATTTTGTCCAGGTCACCAGATTATCCGCACTTAACGAAACATTCAAAGATTGCATTTTAAGCGCAGAGGCAACATTGGTAGGGAAAGCATATCCCAAAGAAACGTTTCTCAATCTAATATAACTTCCGTCTTCAAGGTATCGGGATGAGACTGCATTCGACTGAAGGTTTCCTCCTCGCTTAGGCAATGGGTGAGTAGCATCATCACCAGGCTGTTCCCACCTACTCCAATCATCCATCAAGTACATTTGATTGTATTCTGGATATGCTCCATCACTATCAAACAACTGCCTGGCACTGTGATACACCTTATTTCCCGCCTGATAAGAAATCAAAACATTTAAAGTGATTCCTTTATACCCAAAGCTATTGGTCCATCCACCATAGTATTTTGGCAACACATTGCCAACCGCTTGAAATTCCGCTTCGTTATAATTATTGGTAGCTTCACGAGATAAAATATTTCCATTTTCATCTCTATTTACTTTTTCCCACAATGGATCACCATTTGCAGGATCTACTCCCAACCATTTAGGAAGATACCATTGACGCAACAAGCTACCCACTTCTGAAATTTGTCTTGCATTAGTTCCAAAAAGCAAGGTTTCTTCGCCTCCAAGATCAAGAATTTCAGATGTATTCCAAGAAACGTTAAATCCTGTATTCCAACTAAAATCACTGCCTGATTTCAACACGTCAGCATTGATAGAGAACTCTGCTCCTTGATTAAGCACCTCTCCAGCATTTCTTAATTGCTTTTCAAACCCTGTAGATAATGGCAACTGAACATCTAAGAGCATATCTTTTGTTGCATTGCGATAATAATCTAGCGTAAGATGTATGCGCTCAGCCAATGAAACATCAACACCAACATTGCGTGAAACTACCGTCTCCCAGGTGATAGTGCGATCTGCCAATAACGGAATTGATCCTGCAGGGCCTCCATTGTAGTTCGATGATAAATCATAGAATGATAAATAAGGGAAAGGCGAAGAACCAACGTTATCATTGCCTATCTCTCCATAGCTAGCTCTCAGCTTCAAATAAGTGACTAAACCAGATTGAAAGAAATCCTCTTCTGTAACAATCCACGAAGCAGATAAACCCGGGAAATAGCCCCATCGATTGCTTGGACTAAATTGTGAACTTGCATCTGCCCTGAACACACCTGTTAAGAAGTATTTATTCGCATATGAATAGTTAACCTCTGAAAGGAATGACAATCTGGTTCCCGTAATGTTATTCCCGTAACTGCTTACAGGCTCCGAAGCGGCACCAATCACATTCAATCCAATCGGAATATTTCTAGCTGTAGCTCCTAAATCTTCATAATAGTAATAATTACCTTCTGTGCCGACAAACCCACCCACTGTGTGTTTTCCAAAATCTTTTTCAGCTCTCAACATTAATGTAGATATCGCATCTCTGGAAGAAGCAGTAGAAGTTGAAATAGAACCGCTCGTTGCTTTTCCATCACGTGTACGCGGATCATAGAACTGCTCACCTCTCCCATTAGATAAAGACACTTTATTTCGAGATTCAAGAGTTAACCAATCCGTGATATCAATGCCCAACAGCACATTACCAGTTAAATCAAGTGATTTATAGTTATTATAGTTGTATTGAGCCGAGTGAAGTGCATTTCTACGATCTCTACCTATCCACTCAAGTGAGGTCGTATTGTCAATATATTTTATACTACCATCATCAGCATAAGGATTATCCCATGGTAAGTTTAGAAATGGATC
>CAXEKM010000347.1:0-6648 GCA_963996645.1 uncultured Marinoscillum sp. | reverse complement strand
TTAGTTTTTAACGCGAGTTCTGTTTTTACAACCAATATTCTTGCTGAAGGGAAACCTTATGGGGCTCTTACAGCCTATAAAACTAATGGTGTTGAGGATGGGTATTGGGTATTACAAGATGCGAATGGTGATGGGAATGTAGACTATGAAGATCGTTCAGTTGTAGGTTCAGGGATTCCTCAAGTGACTCTTGGTTGGCGAAATGAATTTACCATGGGACAATTCGATCTTAATTTGTTAATTACCGGAGCCTTTGGTCATGATCTGATTAATGAGACAGCTGTGATGTATCAACCTAACCTCACAGCATTTAGAGGCGGGAATGCTTTGGAGACTTATTCTGAACTTGAACCAGTGTATAATCCCTTCCTGGCGGATTATTTTATTCAAAATGCATCCTACCTTAGGTTGGCCAACCTTGAGTTTTGCTACCGGCCACAAATAAGTTCCGGATCAAAAATTCATGATTTAAAGGTTTATGCTGTAGCGAGTAACCTGCTAACTATAACCTCTTACTCTGGAAATAGCCCAGACTATAGCTTAGCAAGCAGAGACTATGGTTTATCTAATGCAGATTTAGGTGAATTAGACCCAATTCTCACAGGAAACGACCGAGCTAATAGCATGTTCCCATACCGTTCTTTTACTATCGGTATTAGAGCATCTTTATTTTGATGCTACTAATGCCTGCTCGATATCTTCTATGATATCGTCGATATGCTCTAATCCAACAGAAACTCTTACTAAACCGGGAGTGATGCCTACAGCTAGTCTTTCTTCTTCTGATAGCTTACTGTGAGTGGTAGAGGCTGGGTGTGTTGCGATTGTTCTGGTATCGCCTAGATTGGCAGATAGCGAAATCATGTTCAAGGCATCCAGGAATTTGCGTCCCTGCTCTATTCCGCCTTTCAACTCAAACGTCACAATTCCGCCACCTTGCTTCATCTGTTTTTTAGCCAACTCATACTGTGGGAATGATGGCAGAAACGGGTATCTAACCTGGCTCAGTGCATCATTTCCTTCCAAATGTGAAGCGAGTTTCAATGCATTATCACAGTGCTTGTCCATACGTACTGCAAGCGTTTCTAAGCTTTTAGAAAGAATCCAACCATGGAATGGAGACATGGATGGTCCCGTGTGACGTGCCATGAATTTGATTTCTGGGAACAATTCCTCAGACGTAATGATTGCTCCACCGCATACTCTGCCTTGTCCGTCAATGAATTTGGTAGCAGAGTGAGTAACGATATCAGCGCCCCATTTGATAGGGTTCTGCAAATATGGCGTAGCAAAGCAATTGTCCACATTAACGATGATGCCTTTTGATTTGGCTAGTTTACATATCTTCTCCAGGTCAATCAGGTCCAATGCAGGATTACTAGGAGTCTCCAGAAAGATCATTTTTGTCTTAGGAGTGATGGCTTTTTCCCATCCTTCATCATCCAAAATATCTACATAAGTAGAAGTGATGCCCCACTTTGGTAATAGTTTGGTCAAAATCTGATGAGTGGAGCCAAAAAGTGATCTTGAGGCAACCACATGATCACCACTGCTCAAAAAAGCAGCCATACTCGTAAACATAGCAGCCATACCTGAAGCCATGGCCATACCTGTTTCTCCTCCTTCCAGTAAACAAAGCTTCTGGATGAACTCGTCATTGTTTGGATTGGAGTATCGAGAGTAGATATTTCCTTCTTTCTCTTCAGCGAAAAGTGAGCGTGCATCTTCAGCATCATCAAACTTGAAACTTGATGTGGCATAGATCGGCACAGAGTGTTCTTTTTGGTTAGATCGCTCTAATTGATGTCTTATTGCAGCTGTTTCGAACTTTTTATCACTCATCGCATTTATATTTAAGGCTCCAAAGGGTATCTGGATAGATTCCACAAGGGGTCAAAGCTAAATCAGCAAATTGATGATAAAAACAACTTTTTGCTTTTAGTATGACTAGTTTTAATTATTAAATGGATTAAAAGCACATAATTATTATATAACACATGAAAGAGATTAGTGTAAAAGAGTTGAAGCAGTGGATGGATAGTGGTGATGATTTTCAGCTAATTGACGTTCGTGAACCGAATGAATTTGAAGTAGCAGAGATTGGTGGAGAGTTGATTCCATTGGCTACTATTCCTGACAATGCAGATAAAATCGCAAAAGATAAAAAAGTAGTGGTTCACTGCCGTAGCGGCAAGAGAAGTGCAAATGCTATCCAGTTTTTGGAGCAGCAGCACGGGTTTGATAACCTCTACAATTTGGAAGGTGGAATCCTTGCCTGGGCAGATGAGATTGACCCGAATATTCAGAAATATTAATTTTTTAATTGAGAAGATTTTGGAGCCACTCATCAGTGGCTCTTTTCATTTAACTCAGTTATCATGCTTCAGTTAAAATCAGTTCATCACATTGCTATCATTTGTTCGGATTATCAGCGATCTAAAAAGTTCTACACAGAGATTCTTGGGCTGAAGATTCTACAGGAAGTATACAGAGAGGCAAGAGATTCCTATAAGTTGGATTTGGCTATTAATGATCATTATGTGATTGAGTTATTTTCTTTTCCCAATCCTCCAAATAGAACTTCAAGGCCGGAAGCTGCTGGATTAAGACATCTGGCATTTGAGGTAGGTGATATTGAAAAAAGCAAAGCCTGGTTGGAGCAACGTGGAGTTGCTGTAGAGGATATTCGTATTGATGAATATTCCGGGAAACGCTTTACCTTTTTTGCAGATCCAGATGATCTTCCACTTGAGCTTTACGAGTTATAGTAAAGTGTTAATCCTGAAGTTTAATCAAGTGATCAGTAGTAAATAGGCTATCGAAATACTGCTCTTTCCATTTAGGATTTGTCTTAGTAATGAGCTTGGCCTCTGCTGCTCCAAGTGAATAAAAGTATACCCGTTTCAGGTCTTTTAGAGAGCTTTCAGTTAGATGAATGATCACTTGCTGATTTTGATCTTTTGAAAGTTCTTGAATGTCAACTTTTGAGAATTGATCTTGCTCAATTTCATCAAAATGATCAATCCATTCATTGGTCAATTCCATTTCTACAAAACGTGCAAACCCTTCCTGCCAAAGCTGTAGGTTTAAGTATTTATAGTGTTCATCTCCAATGATTTGATGAAGCTTTGCTTTCTCTTTTTGATGCTTTTTCAGGACGAATTGAACATCCATAGAATCCGTCGACAATAAGTTGAAAGCTATATTTTTTATCTGCTGGTTAACTTGTTCGTCTTCATATGGAAATGGATGATTAAGCATCCACATGCCAGTTTGATCACCTTTATCAAGTTTGAGGGCTTTTTGTGCTACATAATATTTAGGGTGATTCATCTGAAGCTGATGGAAATGTTCATGCATGATTGTTGCAGTCCAGGCCTCAGGTGTTTTTCCTGTATTTTCAGGTGTGCCCACTACGATGGTTGGTTTGTTGTTAAGCAATGGAAAAGTGGCTAGAAATTGCTTGTTGAAACTGGCTGGTCTGGATGGATAATTGTTGCTGTTCTGGTTAAATGAAGGGTCATTTACAGAAGTATTAAATACAAATTCCTTTTCGTTATTAACAAGTAAAAGAGGCATTTCAGATTCACCTAAGTCAGCCCAATAGTTGGTAGCCAATTTAGATTTGAGTTGACCTGCCAGGTCAATTAATTTAATGACCTCCTTTGGTGGATTGTTCGCCAGGTAGATGGATCCGCATAGCGTTAAGATGGTGAATAGGATACTTTTCATTAGTCAGTTGAGTCGATAATACAACATTAGAAAGTATTCTTGTTAAGTACAGTTAACACTTGTTAAAGGGTGTTAATGTTGTTTTCATTATTTTAGTGGTTAAGCCCTAACCAAAAACACCGTGAGAATTTTACTCATTTCATTATTTGCAATGAGTGTTCAATTGAGCTTTTGTCAAAGTGAAATGGAGCAAGCATTGCGGAATCTGAAGCGATCTAAACCGGATAGTCCAGATTATTTAGTTGCTCAGATAAAACTGTCAAGAATTCAATCAGAATCAAAGCCAGATTCGGCATTGATGCTTGCGCGTCATGCATTTGGTGTTGCCAAAAGAGAGCATTATGATTCTTTGTTTTTCTGTGCCCAATTGGCAATTGCTATTTCTCATGGCTATTTGGCAAATTATGATTCTTCCACATGGTATTCATATGAGAGTATAAAGGGGGCAAAGAGATATGGTGATACGTTAGCTCTCATAGATAATTACAATAACCTGGGTATTGTATTTTATTATCTGGAAGATGATGAGAAAGCATTAGAATATTATCAGGAGGTGGAGAGATTGTCCAGGTTATCAGTAGATTCCTTAAGGTTAGGACATGTTCTGAATAACATTGGAATTATATATAGTAATCTGGGTAAATATGACCTGGAACTTAAATATTATAATGAGGCAGCGTCAATTTTCTTGGCACTAGGATATCGCGATGGTTACGGAAATACTTTACTAAATACCGGTACTGTATACACTCAATTGGAGCAGTATACAAAAGCTGAGGACTACTTTAAAAAGGCATTGATTGAGTTTGAGTCTATCGAGAGTTCTTCAGGAATTCAGAATGTCTTGCTAAGTTCATCAGAAAATAAATTGGAGCAAGGAGATATGATGAATGCAAGATCTCTTGCAAAAAAAGCATTAAAGCTGTCCAGGGATTATAATTACCCGCAAGATGAGCTTTATGCATATGAACTACTGATCTTAATAGAACAGAAATCATCCAACTATCAATTAGCGCTTGCTTATCAAACACAGTTTATTGAAAGAAAAGAAGAAATCTTTACGTTGGAGGCTAATCGGCAAATCAATGAATTAGAAACAAAATATGCTACGGCTAAAAAAGAGCTTGAAATCGAACGGTTGAGTCTTGAGAACTCGTTGCATGAAGCCAATCTTGCTAAAAGTAGAAATGCTCAACTTGCTATTGGAATTGGAAGTGTTTTGACAATCATATTGGTCATCGTTTTCTTCACTCTTCGTCATAAACGGCACGTCGCTGAACGAGAAGCTCAAGATCTGCAGATAGAGGCTTTACAAAAGCGAGTCATGGAAATCCAATCCTCATCTGATACTTTTATCAATATAGGATTGGATGAATTCAACCAAAAACTTCACAATGATCTAACGGAAAGAGAATTTGAAATCTTAAGATTGAGTTTAGAAAACAAAACCAATACAGAAATTTCTGAGGAGTTATTTATATCGGTGAGTACCGTGAAGTTTCATTTGAGAAATACCTATGCCAAATTAGGTGTCAATAACCGTAAAGAAGCTTTTGAATATGTGGCTAAAAAGGCATAACATCATCATAATTGCAAGTTGCTTGTTAGTCTTTTCTCTGCAAGCTCAGCCTGTTTCTCGAGTTCAGCAATTGATCAATTCTGAATCCTATCAAGAGGCTTTGGTACTTTGTGATTCGGTTATCGCAGATGATACACAAAAGTCCAACTGGGCTTATTACTATTCTAAACGCGGTGATGTCTATTATTTTCTTGGAGACCTTAAGGAGTCTTTGCGCAATTACCTATTGTCTCTGGAACAACCAGGAATTGACAACCTTGAAAATAGAAAGATTAAAGAAGAGTCTACCAGTTATGCAGGCTTTTGTTATCGCGAACTGGGCCTGGATCAGCAAGCAGAGAAGTATTTTCGATCGGCATTAGAGCAAGCGTTTGTTCTAGGTGATTCGGCAGAAATAGCCGTATGTTATTACAACATCTCCACCACGCTTTGGACGCAAGGAAAACTGGATGAATCAATGGATTTGCTCCAAAAAGCCTACGATATTGATGTCTTGAGGAAAGATACATCAGCTATTGGTTTTGATCTGACCATGATGGGGAATGCGATGTTAAAGACTGATAAGTCACAGGAGGCTGTCAAGTACTATAAAGAATCCATCCAATTATTAGCGATAAGCTCTGGAAATTATAACTCCCTGGCGAAAAGATATGGCTTGCTGGCAGAAGCTTATATGGAAGCTGAGAATTGGGATAGTGCTGTTTTCTATACTCAAAAGTCCATAGCACTTTATAGTAAGCAGAGTGATAGCATCCACGTAGCAAATAAATGGGTACAACTGGCAAGAATTAATAATCGACAGGGCAAGTATCAGGAGGGGTTAAATTGGGGACTTAAGGCGAAGAACTACTTTGAGGCTTATCCAGTTAGTGGCAACATGGTTTTAGCCAATTCAACCATTGCAGATTCCTATCACTTTTTGAGGCAATACAAAGATGAGTTAGCCCTTAGAGCAGAAAATATTATGCTAGCCAAAGACTTGGGATTGCTATATGAACTTCGTGCGGCTTATCACAAAACAGCTGAAGTCTACAGCTCCCTGAAAAATCATCAACAAGCATATTTCTTTGCTGATTTAGTGAAGGAAATTGGAGATTCCATTAATGTGTTGGAAACCAAACGTGCCACAGAGCAGATGAGGGTTCGCTATGATGCTGAGAAAATAGAAAGTGAGAACCAATTACTTCAAATGGAAAATGAAGTGACCAAAGCCAATCTTGCTGAGCGAGAAGCCGAAGTTAGAAACTTGATTTTACTTGGAATTTTATTTGTAATTATTGCCATTGCTGCTTTAGCCATTGTGATTATCAGGTCTCGTATGAAAATGAAAGTTTTAC
>CAXEKM010000346.1:0-2714 GCA_963996645.1 uncultured Marinoscillum sp. | reverse complement strand
GTGTATGACGAAACCCAACTACTCTATAAGGAAGAAGTTGCTGGCTTAACTGATCTATTGGATGCAGAACAAGCTTATAGAGATGCTCAAAACAACTACTACATTGAAGTACTGAAGTTCAGAAAATCAGAACTCGATCTCTTGAAAGCACAAGGACAACTCAAATCACTAATTGACTAATACGATCTTATAAATACCAACAGACAATGAAGAAATTAATCATAACCGTAATAAGCCTTGCCGTAGTAGGATTGATCGCCTACACCCTTTACGGAAACAAAAAAGAAATGGAAGAGAACGCCAAACTTTCCGAAGTGACCAGCGAAGCTATTCCTGTAGAAACCACTGCATTGCAGAAAAAATCACTCAATCTGGAAATAACCTCAGATGGTACGTTTGAAGCGACAACTGATTTGACCATCATCTCAGAAACTCAAGGAAAAATCATTAGAGTTTATAAAGAGAAAGGTGAAACAGTCACCAAAGGAACTCTTCTAGCTCAAGTAGAAAATGACTTGATCAGTGCTCAGGTTGATGCTGCAGAGGCCAACCTTTTGAAGCTAAAAAGTGATCTGGAACGCTTCACCAAACTTGCAGAAAGTGATGCGATAACTAAGCGTCAACTAGAAGATGTGAAAATCGGCGTTAAAAATGCTGAAGCACAATACAAATCAGCTAAGAAAAATCTGGACAACACTTACATCAGAGCAACTGCTTCTGGAACCATCAACGAAGATTATGTTCAGGAAGGTGGATTTATTGGTGGTGGAGCTAAGCTTTATGACATTGTGGACATCAGCAAGCTTAAGCTAAATGCTAAATTGACTGCCAACCAGGTATTGCAAGTAAAAGAAGGAGATCAAATAACCATTACTTCTTCTGTATACCCTGGTACTGAGTTTACTGGCAAAATCAAATCCATTGCAGTGAAAGCAGATCCTTCATTGAAATACAATGTGGAAATAGAAATTAGCAACAAAGGTGATAAGCAATTGAAACCAGGAATGTATGCTACAGCGCATTTTGATTTCATTTCACCAGCTGAGTCAACTTACCTGGATAGAAATGCATTGATCGGAAGTGTACAAAACCCTCAGGTATATGTGGTTGAAAATGACCGGGCAGTACTCAAAGACATTAAAGTAGGTGAAATCTATGATAACCAAATAGAGGTGCTGGGTGGACTCTCTGCTAAGGATCTTGTGGTTAAATCAGGTCAAATTAACCTGACAGAAGGCACCAAAGTAAAAGTGCTTTAAGTTTTCAATAATCAAGTCAATTTCCTCAAAAAGACTTAACGATAATTAAGAAATCAACAAATGAAAATAACTAAAGTATCCATCACTCGGTCTACCATCGTTACGGTGCTCTTTACCATTTTGATTGGTGCAGGAGCCTTCAGTTATACCATGCTAGGTTACGAATTACTACCTGACATGAGTGTTCCTGTACTTACGATCTCGACTGTATACCCCGGGGCTTCACCTAGTGAAGTAGAAACCTCGGTAACCAAAGAAATAGAAGACGCAGTGGCGACACTGGAAGGACTTGATAGGATTACCAGTACTTCTATGGAAAGTGTTTCTGTAGTAACTGTGGAAATGAAGCAAGACGTAGATCCAGATCAGGCCCTGCAAGAAGCTCAGCGAAACATCAATGCGATCCTCAACGATCTTCCTGATGATGCTGAACAACCGTCCATCGGGAAGTATGACATCAATGACTTACCAATCATTAAACTGGGAGTGTCGGCAGATATTTCTGATACAGAACTTTATGATTTGGTAGATGAGCAGATTAAGCCTAGACTTTCCAAAATAGAAGGTGTCGCAGATATTGATGTGCTGGGTGGTCAACCTCGAGAAATCAAAATCAACTTGAATGCGGACAAAATGGAGGTGTATAAGATCAGCCTGTTGCAATTAAGCCAGTTGATTGAAAGTGCCAATATGGATATCCCTGCGGGTAAAATTAAAAGTCATGATTCTCAAACCTTAATTCGTTTGGCAGGTAAATACACTTCTTTAGAAGAGATCAGAAACCTGGTAGTAGGTGTCCAATCCAACGGATCACCGGTTAGACTTTCAGACGTAGCAGAGGTCCAAGACACTCAAAAGGAAGCAGAAATCCTTAGCCGTATTAATGGTGAGCCAGCAATAGGTCTAAACATCAGAAAACAAGGTGATGCCAATGCAGTGGAAGTAAGTGAAGAAGCTAGAAAATTACTTGATGTAATTGAAAACGATTATGCCTCTGACAACCTGAAGTTCTCAATTGCTATGGATAACTCAGAGTTTACGCTAGAGGCAGCTGATGCGGTAATCCATGATTTGGTTTTTGCGGTAGTATTGGTTGCATTGGTTATGTTACTTTTCTTGCACAGCTTAAGAAATGCCGTGATCGTGATGGTGGCTGTACCTGCGTCTATCATCTCTACTTTCACAGCGATGATGCTCATGGGCTTCACCTTGAATTTGATGAGTTTGCTAGCCCTTTCATTGGTAGTAGGTATACTCGTGGATGACGCCATCGTGGTAATTGAAAACATTTATCGTCACATGGAGATGGGTAAATCTAAATTCCAGGCGGCCTACGATGGTATTCGAGAAATCGGAGTAACCGTAATCTCTATTACGTTGGTAATTGTAGCAGTATTCGTTCCAATCTCTTTGACGGGTGGTATCATCGGAAACTTACTTCGTCAGTTCTCATTG
>CAXEKM010000345.1:0-7136 GCA_963996645.1 uncultured Marinoscillum sp. | reverse complement strand
TGATGATGCCTGTTATGGATGGATTTGAATTTATTCAGGGCATCAAGTCAAATAAGGTCTTGGAGAAAGTTCCGGTGATGGTCGTTTCAGCAAGAGATACTCAAGAAGACAAGTATAAGATCATGGGAATGGGTGTCAATAATATTCTTGTGAAGCCATTTGATACGGATGAGTTGATTCTTCGCGCCAAAAACTTAATTAAGGAAAGTACAAGCACCATAACAGTGAAGAAGCTTCTTAACCATGTAGAAGTACAGCATAAAGCCGAGCTTGACCGACTTGAGGAATGCATTTTAGCTCACATTAGTGATCCAAACTTAAAAGTGTCCACACTGGCAGATGAAATGAATCAATCTGAGCGAAGCTTTTATCGTTTAGTGAAAAGGCTCACCGGAAATTCACCATTGGAATACATCAAAGAAGTGAAAATGCAATACGCTATGGATCTTATCCGACGTAAAAAAGTTTCGACAGTTAAGGAACTCAGTGCTTTGGTTGGAATGAATACGGTGGCTGATTTCAGTAGACAATTCCAAAAAAGATTTGGCTCTAAACCTTCCGAGTTGCTATAAAATTTACAGCTCCCTAGATACATCAAACATTTATTTAGAAAGTATAACATAATATAAATCGGCAATACGACATCTCTTGTTTGGTATTTCTGCCATTTAGTTTTGGAATCCTGCCATTTTTCTAGGTGGCAGAAATGAACAGTCATTGAGCAGGAATCGATTGTCACATACATACATATTTGGCTAACCAGTTGGTAGGGATTGCATTGATCCTTACTGATGACGAAGTACGGTATTAGCTCTGCTTCGAATCATTTACAGGAAACCAAAACATATGTATTTATGACAAAGACTTTACTGTTAAATTTCAGAACACTTGCATCGGTCTTAATGCTAGTGTTTTTATTGATCTCGAGTCCTACTCGGGTTGTGGCCCAGGTCGACTGTGGAACAGCCATGAGTTTCGATGGAGTGGATGACTATGGAGACCCCGTTAATTATATTCCATTTACAGGGGATTTTTTTACTTTAGACTTTTGGGTTCAGGTACCTGTAGTGGGCACTGAAGGACTCGAGTCGGGAGAGCCTGTGGGCGTCATCTTTGGAAATATGGGTTCCGGTAACGGAGCAGACGTTTATATCAACGATAGCGGACAGATATCCATGAAATGGAATTCGGGGTTTAGCTGGGATCTGCATGGAACACGAGATCTTCGAGATGGTGCCTGGCATCATATTGCCGTGGTACATGCTATTAGAAGTGGCGATTTAGGTACTGTATATGTATACGTTGATAATATTCTTCAAATTGACGGCAATAGTTCAGCTGCTGTGACATACTTGCCAAACGATCTACCATGGACTAATGTTAATCCACCTCTCATTGGTGCGAACAATGAAACCAATGTTCCCTACTTTCATGGAAAACTGGATGAGGTTCGCTTATGGCAAAAGGAAATGTCACAAGAAGAAATCAGAGAACTGATATCATTTCAGGGGTTTGGTGATCAAACTGAATCAGATTTATGGATGTATTGGGATTTTGAAGAAGAAGTTGGTTCGAGTCGTGCTTTAAGTAATGTCACTGGATCTGGAAGATCTGCTGATTTATTGCTGATGAATATGGATATCATCCATTGTAGAGTAGTACCCGTTGGTACCTTGACCTATGAGTTTTACTTGAGAGATATCCCAGATTTAGCAGTTGGTGCTTCTCATGAAATAGAACTTTCTTCAGTTTTAGAAGGTGATTATGAGTTTGTCAGTAGCAATCTCGATGTGGCCACCATAGATGGAACTACTATAACAGCTGCTGGGGTAGGAGTGGTTACCATTTCAGTCAATTCACCAGGCAACTGTTGGTTGGGTGAAAAAGAGACAACAGAGACGTTTAATGTCGCTAACCCACCAGCAAACAATGATTGTTCAGGTGCAATAGCATTAGAAAAGGATGTTAAACTATCAGGAACTACCTATGTAGCTGATATAGACTTAAGCAATATTTCAGATTGTAAAGTTGGTCTTGCATCCAGCATACGTGGAGTGTGGTATACTTTCGTAGGTGATGGTAGTCCAGCAGTTTTAGGAGGGTGTAATGTGACTAATATTAGAGCCTATGCAGGTTCATGTGATGCGGTTTTGGAGTGTGTTAATTCCTTGGGAGCTGATGAAGCGTACGAATGTGAGGGCTCATCAAGCTCAATTGTTATAGGGACAATCACAGATATACAATATTATGTATTGGTCTATCATGAAGGTCTATCTGATGGAGAAGATTTTGAAATTACAATGAGTGCTTCAGATGCTTTGACTAATGATTTGGTAGAAAATGCTATTGACATAGAAATTGGCGAGACCGTAACTGGAAACACAACTTTTGCAACTTCCGATGATGATGTCGTTGGTAATTGTGGAGGGAATGAAATAAAAGAAGATTCCAAAGGGGTATGGTACCACTTAGTAGGCAATGGGGAGACGATCTTTTTGAGTACTTGCACCGGTGATAAATACACATTTGATGATACTAGTCTTGCAGTGTTTACTGGATCTGTTGCCGATGGATTGAGTTGTGTGACGGGTAATGAAGACACGGGCAATACGGAAGAATGCGGAAGTAGTGGCTATCAATCCGCATTGCGGTTCAATTCCATCAGCGGTGAAGATTATTATATATTGGTGGACGGGTATTTGGATGACGCCGGTGAGTTTGATCTGTCAAGTTATAGTGAACCAACACCAGAGCCTTTAACTAATGATTTCTGTAACACAGCTACCATTTTAAGGTTGGGCGAATCTCCGGTAGCAGGACATAACGTTAACGCTGTAGCAGACTCTGCAATGACCTGTGATGAATATAGTACACCGTATGATGTTTGGTACAAGATTCCGACAGTATCAACTGATGAGATACGTATTAATTTTGAACCTACAGATCCCGATGGAGAAGGAGCATTGGAGGCCATAGAAGATGCATATTTTTTCCTTTATGAATCTTGTGATCGGGAGCCTATCACAGGTAGTTGCATTTATAGGAATACAGCAACTTTTAGTGTTACACCTGGTCAGGATATTTACATTCAAATATGGAATGATCCTTATGGGAGTGAGGGTTCGTTTACCATTCAGGCTGAAGCAACTGGCCATGAATACAATACCTGGGACGGTACTGCATGGAGTTTTGGTGCTGAGCCAACAGAAGCAGATACCGCATTTATAGCTGGTACTTACAGTACTTTAGAGAATGGTATAATCTGGGTTAATTACCTTTTTGTGACTGAAGATGGATCTTTGGATATTGATGGATCAGCAGAAGATGACTATATACTAGTGCTGGGTTTAAATGGTATTGTTAATCATGGGGATATCACTTTATATCACGATGGTGGTTTTATGTTAACACCTTATGGTGAGTATGCTGGGACTAATTATACCATTCAACGATTAACCACATTTGATCAGTCTACTGGTCGATATAGTATGATTGGTTCACCTGTCCAGAATGCAACATTTGACCAACTAGGGAGTAATGCGCTAGTTTATGGATATGATGAATCGGTTCCTTATGAAGAAGGCGTTACTGATGGCTTGAATCGGTTCAAATCTCCAGATCAATTGGGGCTGTCGGAAATGCAGGTAGGTAAAGGGTACTTTAGTGCTTTTACAGGGGATGAAAATGGTTTGGTCTATTTTCACGGCACTCCTAACAAGGGAGAGATATTGATTGATTTGGACTTTACGGACCAGGATAATGAGTCTGACAATGCTTTTTCAGGATACCATATTCTGGCAAATCCATACATCATTCCGCTATCAATTGGTGGTTTCCTGGAAGCAAACACCGGTTTAGAGGGTGCTATTTATGTCTGGGATGACAATGGATCAGATAGCGAAAGAGGGTCTAATGCTGATTTCATTGTCCATAATGGAGAAGTAGCTGTGTCCACTACGCCTGGTGGTAGAAGTGAGGAATTAACCTATATCAGTACAGGACAAGGCTTTTTTGCCAAAGTAAGTGACACCAACGGGACTACTGTTCGTTTTATAGATAGCCCAGAAATGTTAAGCGATACACCTTCGAACTCCACTTTCTTCAGAACAAGTCAGTCCAAATCAAGTACTCCAATAGTGCGAATCAATCTATCCAATACTGACGGACTATTCAGACAAACAGTGATTGGTATAAAGGAAGGTATTGATATGAACAGTGTAGACAGAGCTTTTGACGCGCGCGTGTTCAATAGCAGTGCTGCTGATATGATCTACACCAATAAAGGAAATAGTCGACTAGCGATTCAAGGTATTGGGGAAGAGACCAGTGAAGTAGCACTAGGAGTCAATGTAGAAGCTGCTGGTATCTATTCCATCGAATTGGGAGAAGACTTGATAGATAATAAGGAAATTTACTTGCTGGATAAGAAAACCGGCGTAGTTACTAATCTGAGCGAGATCAGTTATTCGTTTAACTCCCAAGCAGGAGAAATCGAAAACCGATTCACCCTGATTTTTCATAGTACAAGTACTGTGTTGGGTGAGACATTGGGAGATGCGACAGTTTATGCCTATCAAAAAACCATTTATATCAAGTCCCTTGAGGCTAATCAAGCGGTTTACAGACTCTATGATTTGTTAGGTAATCAGTTATTCTCAGGGCAGTTTAGCGGCCCGATAGAACTTGATTTTAATTATCTGAAAGATGGGGTATACATCATTTCAAATGGTACAGAATCGAAAAAACTACTTTTAAAATAAGTTTTAGGTTTAGTGATCCAGGAGGTATGATTTCAAAGTACCTGGAGCAAAGAACGTAAATCAATAAAACATTGAATCATGAAAAACTTCCTATATAAATCGTTTCTTATTTTACCAACATTATTTCTAGTTATTCCTGTGTATGCACAGGGTGCTCCACCAGCTACCCCAATTGATGGAGGGCTTAGTGTATTGCTGGCTGCAGGAGGAGCCTATGGTATCAAGAAGCTAAGAGATCATAGAAAGTCTCAATAATCAACAAGGCTCTCCAGATTTTGGAGAGCCTTGTTTTTTCTAATTCAGAAGCTTCAATTACTTCTTTATTTCCTGGTATGGTTTTCCAAATTTGTCAGAGTACTGCTTTTTGAAATAAGTGACATTATTAATCCCAATAGCTCGCCCGGCCTCAGTTGCCGAAATTTCCGGATTGTTTTTTAACAATTCATCCAGATATTGCCAGCGAGTTTCTTTGATGAGTTCAAGAGGTGTGAGGTTGAATATTTTCTTGATTAAGCGGAAGACTTTTCTCTCACTAGCACTTAACACCTCACAGAAATCCATGACTGATAGCGTAGAATCATCAATACGGTCCATTATCAACTGTTTTACTTTCTCACTGATGATATGCTCCACGCCGCTTTTTACATTGCTAGGATTGAATAATTCCAGCACGCTGTTGTTAGGCGCCTTGGTAAATAAGTTCTGAAGCCTCAGTTTTAACTCTTGCGGAGTGAATGGTTTAGCGATGATTTCCTCAGCACCTAATTTCAATAAGTCTAATTTATCTTCTACGTTGGTTCTGGCACTTACTATTAATACGGGTACATGAGCCAAATTTTCTTGAGCTTTCAGTTGTTTTAAAAGCTCAAAACCATCCAGATATGGCATCATCAAATCAGAAATGATCAGGTCAACTTTTTCTGACTTTAGCAGATTCAAAGCTTCTTCACCATTAGCGGCTTCCAGCGTGTTGTATTCGTTCCTAAGAAGATTATTGATATATCTTCTTATTTCACGATGATCCTCTACGATAAGTATGGTTTTGTTAGCAGTGCTAGCCCCTTTTGCAGGTTTATCATCAGAGCCAGTGTCTTTTTCCATTATTGGCGCATGTGCTGGCTCATAGTATTCATCTATGATATTGCCAGTACCATTTTGTTTTTTCGCCAGGTTTAGCATTATGCTGAAGGTAACTCCCTCGTTTTCATTATTGGTCACAGTTAACGAAGCCTGATGAAGCTCAGCTATTTCCTTACTCAGCGCCAACCCAATACCAAATCCGATGTAGTCTCCCTGAATGGCTGTTGGGACTTGGTAATACCTATCGAAAATATAGTTAATCTGATCAGGAGATATCCCAACCCCTGTATCCATCACATTAATGATGATTTTACTCGTGTCTGAGTCGTGTTCCTTAATCTCTACCTTTATTTCACCAAGTTTCGGGGTGTGTTTTACCGCATTAGATAGCAGGTTGTAGATGATCTTTTCAAATTGATGTGGATCCAGTTTTACTAGTTTAGATTCATCTATTTTGGATTCAAACCTTAATAAAATCTTCTTGAAATGAGCTGCACTGCTAAACATTTTGACTAACAGATTGATGTATGGAACCACTTTGACTAGCTGGGGTTTGATTTGCAACTTCCCATCCTGAAGTTTGGCCAGGTCTCTGATTTCATCTGTCATGAAAAGCAGCTTTTTACCGTTGCGGTATCCTGATTCCAGGAGCTCTACACTTTCAGGTGATATCCTTTTTTCTTCATTCAAGACCTGGTCCATGCTCCCCAATATCAAGGTTAGAGGACTTCTGAGGTCATGAGAAATATTGGCAAAGAAATTCGACTTGCTGATGTCTAAAGCTTTAAGCTTTTCGGCCTGTGCAATCAATTTATTCTTTTGGGTTTCGATAATCATATTCTTATGGTGGATTAGCTTAAACCTTCGGAATAGGTTAATCAATAGTAGAGTAATGATGAATATACTTAGTAGTGCTACCACTATGATGATCAGTTGGGTTTGCTGCTTTTCTTTTTCAATGCTTATTTTGTGAGCAAAAGCCTGATCATCAATGGCCTTTTGCTGTTGGTATTCATACGCTGCAGACAGACTGGCTAGTTTTTGTCGGTTTTCGTCATTGTAAATGCTATCAGAAAGTGTCTTGAAAATAGTTTGATTTTCAAATGCTTGTTGATACTTGCCAAGTCGTTGATAGGCCTTGGTAATCATTTCCCGTCCGTAACTATGGAGAGATAGACTTTTCAATTCTTGTGTAAGAGCAATTCCTTCACTGAGCGGTTGTATTGCTTTTTGCGGTTGTCCTGCATCGATCAGAATTTCACCTCTTTCCAGCAGTACTTCTGCTTTGTAGAGCAT
>CAXEKM010000344.1:0-9303 GCA_963996645.1 uncultured Marinoscillum sp. | reverse complement strand
GATGGATTTATCAACTACTCACAGTCGTTTTACAACAATAAAAAAGCGGTTGGTTTCTACCATGACTTTCTAAAGTTCATCATCACTCGAGAAAATTCACTCTCCGGGATCAAGTACACTGAAGATCCTACCATTATGTCCTGGCAATTGGCCAATGAGCCACGAGGATACAATGACGTAACAGCGTACCGAAAATGGATTAAGAAGACGGCTAAATTAATTCAGGAACTTGACTCCAATCACTTAGTTTGTGTGGGTGCGGAAGGAGATACTTCTACGAAGATTTCAGGCACAGATTTATACAAGGACAGCAAGTCCAAGCACATCGATTATGCTACTACTCATTTGTGGATACAAAACTGGGGATGGTTCGACCCTAAAGACTCCTCCACCTATTCCACGGCGATAGCTAAGGCTCAAGAATATTTAGACGGGCAGGTTGAGAAAGCACGAAAACTCGGCAAACCCGTGGTTCTGGAAGAGTTTGGAGTTTCTCGAGACAATGGATCATTCGATATTAGCGCTCCTGTCTCCTTCCGAAATCACTTTTATAACTGGATCTTTAACTATGCCTCTCAGCAAATCGCTCTGGAAAGTCCACTCCAAGGTTGCAATTTTTGGTCGTGGGGAGGTGAAGGAAGACCTGGGAAACCTGGTGGATTTTGGAAAGTTGGTGATGATCTGATCGGTGATCCAGCACATGAGCTGCAAGGCTGGTACTCTGTTTATGATACTGATGAAGAAACTATAGAGCTGATTAGATCTTTTACCCGAAAAACTAATTAGTTGATTCTCAACATCTAGGGAAAACAAAAATAGCATTCTACGTAGTTTTCAAGCTATTATTACGTATTTTTACGTATATAATTTGAAAGCTATGGACTGTTTAAGCTGCAACAACACCCAATGCGTCATTAAAAAGAACATCAAGCAAGAGAAAATTCGAGAATTTATCACTCAGAAAGCCACGCTTAGATGTAAAAAAGGGCAAAGTTTCATCATTGAAGGATCACCAGTTCATGGACTGTATTTTGTCCAGGATGGAAAAGTGAAAGTGGCTAAAACCGGCCTTAATGGTAAAGAGCAAATTGTCCGATTTACTGGCAATGGCGAAACGGTAGGTCATCGTGGTTTCGGCGGAGGAATATCATACCAAATCAATGCTGTAGCCTTAGAAACGACCATTTTGTGCAGTTTTTCATCAGACACGCTTCATAATATGCTGATGGAAGTTCCCACACTCACTTATGACCTAATGACCTTCTATGCAGAAGAACTAAACCGGAGTGAAACCAAGGTTAAAAAGTTTGCTCAAATGACGGTAAGAGAGAAAGTGATTGATGCACTGCTCTATTTGAATAGAAAGTTTGGAAGAACTAATGATCTATTGAATCTCCAGCTCTCCAGAAAAGAGATCTCTGACTTTGCAGGGACTACTGAAGAGCAAGTTATTCGCACACTTTCAGCACTTCGAAAAGAAGGTCTAATAGAAACACCAGGCAAAAGAATCAGCATTAAAAACGTAGAACTACTTAGAAAAGAAATTTCAGAGCACAACTACTTTCTAGATAGCTAAACAACTATTTCATAGACAGTTAAATACAATAACCTGCGCTTTCGCAGGTTTTTTATTGCGCAAAAAGATCGTTTTAACCTGCCACGAAAACATAAAACTTCTAAGTACAACTTTCTAGGTTTGCCAAATCTACGTATTAATACTTACTTAAAATGCGTAAAAACAAAAGCTAAACTTAGAGATCATGAAGAAATTTACTTACCTAACCGTGCTACTCCTAACTCTAGGAATCTATGGAGCTCAAGCACAAGTTACTGTGTCCGCAGAAGTTCGTCCACGAACAGAATTTAGAAACGGATTCAAAACATTAACAGAAGAAGCTAAAGATGCAGCTTTCTTCACCGAGCAACGTTCTAGACTTTATCTAGACTATGCTGACTCAGCTTTCAAATTTAGAGTAGCATTCCAGGACATTCGCATTTGGGGAGAAACTCCTCAAATATTCAAAGAAGAATACGGAAAGTCCTTCATCAGCGAAGCTTGGGGACAGTATTACTTCAACAAGTCTTTCTCAGTGAAAGCTGGTCGTCAAATCATTTCTTATGACAACCAAAGATTCTTAGGTGGACTTGAGTGGGCACAACAAGGCAGAAGACACGATGCACTCTTGTTCCTTTATGAAGCGAACAAATCCAAACTTCACCTTGGATTTGCTTACAATCAAGATGATGACAAGCCAGAACAAGCATTCCTACAAGCTCCAGGAGCGGGATACTATAGCGTAAGTGGTAATTACAAAACTTTCCAATATGCCTGGTTCAACCAGCAATTGAAAGAAGGATCACTTTCATTGCTAGCGTTCAACGCAGGATATCAAAATGCAGATACCACGGTGTCTTTCAAACAAACATTAGGCGTTGTTGCATCGAAAAAATTGGGGGGGATCACCTTAGCTGGAGACTTCTACTATCAGACTGGTGAGTTAGGCAAAAACAAAGTCAACGCCATGTTAGCAGGCATTAATGCTACCATTAATACTTCTGTGACACCATTGACTTTTGGAGTGGAATATATTTCTGGTAAAGACGATACGGACACCTCCTCAGACATCACCGCATTTAGTCCAGACTTTGGTACCAACCACGCGCACAATGGCTTCATGGATTACTTCTTCGTAGGTCCAGCAAATGGCTCGGTGGGTGTAACAGACATCTATTTAAAGTCTAGCTTCAAAGTTGCTGGCGGAGCATTAAAAGTTCAGGCTCACGAATTCATGACAGGATCAACACAACTAGATACCGAAGGCCAAGAGCTAAGCAAAACCATGGGTACTGAGGTCGACCTAGTATTTGCTAAAAAATTAAAAGGTGGAGTGGTTTGGAATCTTGGATACTCTCAAATGTTCGCCACAGATACCATGGAAGCTCTAAGAGGTGGAGACAAAAGTGCACTGCAATGCTGGGCATGGACCATGATCACCTTCAAGCCAACACTTTTCACATCGAAATAAATTGACAATCACAAACTATTCAATAGTCATGAGAATATTAAAAAGCACATTCATTTTAGTCGTACTCGCTGCAATTTGGTCGGCTTGTACAGGAAGCACTGCACAGAACAAATCTGCCTCTGTTGAGGAAGCAAAAGAATCCAGCTCGTCCAAGTTATTGATCGAGAAGCCTCAGTTGACATTCGGATTCATCAAGTTGACAGATATGGCCCCATTAGCGATCGCAAAAGAGCTTGGATACTTTGAAGATGAAGGACTATTCGTCACCATTGAGGCTCAGTCCAACTGGAAAAACGTTTTGGATCGTGTGATCGATGGTCAATTGGATGGTTCTCACATGTTGGCAGGGCAGCCAATCGCAGCAGGAGCTGGATTTGGACGTCAGGCTGAATTGGTAACGCCATTCTCTATGGATTTGAATGGAAATGGGATCACAGTTTCGAATGAAGTATGGGCTGCCATGAAACCAAACGTACCAACAGGTGCAGACGGCAAACCAGTTCACCCAATCAAAGCGGATGCACTTGCACCAGTAGTTAAGGATTATAAAAATTCAGGACGCCCATTCAAAATGGGTATGGTATTCCCAGTTTCTACACACAACTATGAAATCAGATACTGGTTAGCTGCAGCAGGAATCAATCCAGGCTTCTATACAGCTGACAACATTCAGGGACAAGTAGATGCAGATGTATTGCTTTCTGTAACTCCTCCACCACAAATGCCCGCTACATTGGAAGCAGGAACCATTTATGGCTACTGTGTAGGCGAGCCATGGAACCAGCAAGCGGTATTCAAAGGAATTGGTGTACCCGTAACAACCAACTACGATATCTGGAAAAACAACCCTGAGAAAGTGTTTGTGATGACAAAGAAATTTGTGGAAGAAAATCCGAATACTGCGATTGCTGTGACAAAAGCATTGATCAGAGCAGCTAAGTGGTTAGATACTCCGGGCAACAGACCAGAGGCTGTTGGAATCCTTTCCATGCCAGAATATGTAGGTGCAGACTCAGTGGTGATCGCCAACTCTATGACAGGAACATTTGAGTTTGAAAAAGGTGACAAAAGAAGCATGCCTGATTTCAATGTATTCTACAGATACAATGCAACGTATCCATTCTATTCTGACGGCATCTGGTTCCTAACTCAAATGAGAAGATGGGGGCAAATTCCTGAAAGTAAGCCTGCAGATTGGTATCACTCTACCATCAAAGACATCTACCGTCCAGACATCTGGGGTAAAGCTGCAGCACTACTTGTAGAAGAAGGTAAAATTCCTGCTGCTGATATTCCTGAAACGGATGGTTACAAACCAGCAACAACAGACTTTATCGATGGACAATCATATGATGGCAAGGATCCACTAGGATATATCAACAGCTTCAAAATTGGCAACAAGGACGAAAGCTTGTAAGCATAAAAAAATAGACGTTGGTGTCTGAGGGTTTGGACACAGGCCGACCCTCGCACCAACATTTACCATTCACACTTCATAAAATACCAACGTCATGAAGGACAAATCCATAAAAACATTACGAATGATCGGGCTAGGATTTTTAGAGCCACTGATCAGATTATTTAGTGGTGAAGAGCCATCCAAAAACGGCAAATTATTCTTCACCAAAGCCCTCCTACCTCTCTTATCCATCATCCTCTTTGTGGTGATCTGGCATGCAGGAGCAACTGCACTTTACAACAGTGAAGCCAGTGTTCGTATTGAAAAAGCAAGAGCCGAGCAAGGAGAAGAGGCGGCCATTGCCATGCAGGAATGCATAGAATCTGGTGATGTGTCCTGCCAACCAAACACTCTTCCTTCTCCAAAGCAAGTATTCGGTGCGTTTCAAGCCCTTTGGCAAGATCATAAAAGTATCAGCGAAAAGAAAGCTGAGTTTAAAGACAAGGTTTCCGCCACCAACGAACAACGTGAAGCGCAGGGTCTTGATCCTATTACCTACACAGGTAGACCATCATTTCTTGATCAAATTGGTACGAGCTTAAAAACAGTAGCTGCTGGTTGTTTGCTAGCCATGCTTATTGCAGTTCCTATTGGTATCATCATTGGACTGAGCGAATCTTTGAGAACAGCAATGAACTGGTTAATTCAGATTCTAAAGCCTGTTTCTCCAGTAGTATGGTTGCTTTTGGTGTTCATGATTGTGAAGACTGTCATCACCGATCCCTCATTAGATAAATCGTTTATCATTTCCTTTATCAGTGTCGGTCTTTGTGCCATGTGGGCAACGCTTGTCAACACTAGCATTGGTGTGACAAATGTACATAACGAATACATCAATGTAGCCAAAGTATTAAAGTTGAGCATTGGACAAAACATCTTCAAAATCATCCTTCCAGCTTCGCTACCATTGATTTTCACAGGTTTAAGAATTACCGTTTCCGTATCGTGGATGGTATTGATTGCCATCGAATTGCTTGCTCAAAGCCCAGGATTGGGATCATTCGTTTGGGAAGAATTCCAAAATGGTGCGAATGACTCCAATGCCAAAATCATTGTAGCCATGTTCGTGATCGGAATTATCGGATTCCTACTAGATCGCATCATGCTGAGTGTTCAAAATATGATGAGCTTCAATAAAGGAATGGCATAATGGCGATACTGGAATTAAATAATGTTTCGAAATCCTTCGGAGTTGGATCTTCAAAAATTGATGTGTTATCTGACATCAACCTTAAAGTGAACGAAGGAGAGTTTTTAGCAATCGTCGGCTTTTCTGGAAGTGGGAAAACCACCTTGATCAACCTGATCAATGGACTGCTTTTCCCGGATAAAGGAGAAGTGCTTTTAAAAGGACAACCAATCACTGGGCCAGGTCCTGACAGAGGAGTGATTTTCCAGAATTATTCGCTCTTGCCATGGCTATCAGTATACAGCAATGTAAAGCTGGCAGTGGATGAAGTCTTTCCTAAAATGTCCAAATCAGACAAGGAAGCTCACATTTTGAAGTACATCGAAATGGTGAACCTAACTCCTGCAAAGGATAAAAAACCAAAGGAATTATCTGGCGGAATGCGTCAGCGTGTTTCAGTGGCTCGTGCTTTGGCGATGAACCCAGAGATGCTCTTAATGGATGAGCCATTAAGCGCTTTGGACGCCCTGACACGCGGTTCACTTCAAGAAGAAATCATTAAAATTTGGAGTCAGGACAAGAAAACAGCCATCCTAATCACCAACGATGTAGATGAAGGCATTCTGATGGCTGATCGAATCATTCCTTTGACACCTGGCCCAAAAGCTACATTGGGCCCAGAATTCAAAGTGCCTTTTGATCGACCAAGAGATGTCACTTCCATCAATAAGGATGAGCAATACAAGCGTCTGAGAAATGACATCCTGGAATACCTTATGGAAGTAGGTGCTACCAGACGTCAGACAAGCGATCAGAAATACATCCTTCCTGACTTACAACCAGTAATGCCCGGCAGAGTCATTTTTGGTAAAAAGAAATATGCTGAATCGGTTAAACACTTCTAGGTCCATCTCAATCCTCACACAAAGACACCAAAACTATGCATACACAACTTCAAGAAATAGCCTACGCGCCTGAGATTACAACCAAACAGGAAATGCTGGTTTGTCAAAACCTGAGAAAAGTCTACCCAACTCCAAAAGGAGATTATGTGGTATTGGATGACTTACAGCTATCCATCAAGAAAGGACAATTTGTTTCCATCATTGGTCACTCGGGCTGTGGCAAGTCTACCTTGCTCACCATGATTGCTGGACTCAATGAAATCAGTGGTGGACAAATCATCGTGGATCATGAGCCGATTAGAGACGCAGGTCCTGACAGAGCGGTGGTTTTTCAATCACCTAGTCTGCTCCCGTGGTTAACTGCTTTGCAGAATGTAATGATCGGAGTGAAGCAGGTTTTTCCAGGTGCATCCAAAGCGCAGCGAGAGGAAATCTGTAAATACTATTTAGACAAAGTGGGTTTGGGTAATGATTTTCATAAGCGAGCTACGGACCTGTCGCAAGGAATGCAACAACGTGTAGGAATTGCAAGAGCATTTGCACTAAAACCAAAGGTCTTATTGTTGGATGAGCCATTCGGAATGCTTGATTCATTGACTCGTGGGGAGCTGCAAGACGTACTATTGGAGATCTGGCAAAAGGAAAAAATCACGGCAGTGGCCATCACTCATGATGTGGATGAATCCATCTTCCTGGCCGATCGTGTGATCATGATGACTTCCGGTCCTTATGCCAAAATAGGTGATGAACTAGAGATCCCATTTGAGCGACCAAGAAACCGAAAAGACGTACTGGAGCATCCGGATTACTATGACTACAGAGCCTACTTACTGAATTTTTTGAATCATTAATAAAGACTTAATTAAACAAGTCTTAACAACTTGTCTTAATAATTAATCTTCGTGCCTCTTAATGATAGATTCAGGATTCTGATGCATCGCAAAAACATCAGTCACATAAATTTTGCCATCCAGTTGGCGATAAATGATTTTATAATTTTCTTGAAGCACAAATCGGTGGCCCTGATCCATAAATCGCAATTCTTCCACTATCCTACCACGGTCAGCAAAATGAGCTAGTTTTTCCGCCCTAAGCAAAATCTTTTCAACTAATTCTTCAGCGACACTTTCAGGATAATGACAATAGATTTTCTTCAGTTGTTCTTCAGCAGGACCGGTGAATAGAACCTCCATAAAACTACCAATTCTTCATGTTAGCTCGGATCTGATCTATTGTTTTGGTGTCCCCTTCTGCTATCGCTTTATTGGAATCTTCTGCTCGTGAGACAAGTTCAGCTTGAGCAATAGAATGGCCTTCAGCATCATACCCAATCGCACTATCATTTAGAACATCCTTCATTTTCTGAATGATATCAGCATCTTGAACTCGAAGCAATTGCTCTATTAAATGAAGTTTTTCTGCCTGTACATCCATCGCTTGTCTATAGTTTTAAACATATAAATCTAACGATTTCTAGTCTTTAATGATTCAACTAACCATTTAAACTAATCAACCAGCAAATTCAAGTCATTAATACTAGCCATATTGTTATTGAGCACTAATTGACAAAATGTTACTTTTCATTCCTATTACATTAATCGCATGTGTAACATAGGGTATTGAAAATAGAACTCAAATAACAGAAAGCGAATAGTTCAGATTGAATAATTTAAAACAGGAATATTACTCCAATATCTAGATTACAGAACGAATTATTTGTTCGAGAAAATTATCAAATAAATCAAACTCATTGTAAACAACTAAACCGCCTTTACTTAGAATTAAATATCTCTTTTTGCCTGAAGAGTAACAATAAAAATCAAGATCAGAATCACCTATTAAAAAGTAATCATTAAGTTCAGCTATTTCTGTACACCAAAAATTATTCTGCTCTAGAACACCCAAAACAAACAGTTCGTCTTGCTTTTCTGTCCCATAAAAATTCATCCCATTCAACTCAAAACCATTGACTTCTTTAAGAAAAGCTAAATATTCTTGGGCCAATTCCACTTTGCTTTTCTTGCGTAATACATCAATCTCATCATCTGAAGCTTGATTCAAGGAATAATCTAAATAGGAATTGTCAAAGATTAAATTTAAGACCTCTTGCTTCATGTTTCTCTATAAATAATGGTAATTAAACCATAGGTCAGATTGATGTTGTCCTTAAAAGAAGACATCTATTCCTTCCAATTAATATAACCAACAATAGACATTGGAACTTGATAGTGATCATTTATTTGAAGAAGTAGAATCTATGAAAAATATTGCTCCAAGTCTTCTCTCTTTATCTCCTTCTTGCCATTTATTAAAAGCATAGCATCTAAGTTTTCGGCTAAATCAAGCAATTTCTCAATTTCTTGCTTGCTAATGGACTTTTCAAATTGAACGTTAACATTCCCATATCGTTCAATGAATGCTATTCTTAAATTATAGACATCAGTTCCTTTCAACTTATTAGCGACAGCATTTCTTCTATCATACTTTATCTGAAGTTTCCAACGGAAGGACTCTGAAACAGTATCCAATTCTGCAAGAACTCTTCTCCCTTCAGATGTATATTCTAACCAAGTCAGATAATCACCTAAAGATGAAATAGACGAGATGAATCTATCATGGCTCAACTTAATTTTTATTTTATTAACAGTTGAAAACTTCTCCTTAGCAATTGAATAATAATCCCCTACTTTCAACTTACTCATACCAATATCTTATATGGCTGATTAATTTAATGTATTCAGGTATATATCAAATCGATCAATTAAACTCTTTAAAATATTTTCT
>CAXEKM010000343.1:0-3346 GCA_963996645.1 uncultured Marinoscillum sp. | reverse complement strand
GTAGCGACGTATTTCAGTTTGTAATACGGTCTGATGGCTGTCACGATATCCACCTTTGTAATAACCACGCATTTGACGACCTCCACCAAGTAGGGCGAGGTTATAATAGGGCGCATTCCCGAGGACTGATTGGTGATAAAATTGGAAGGCCAACTCTGTCTTGTCTAGTGGACTAAAGTACTTTCTAACATCCAGATACATGTCTGTAAAGGAATAATCGCCAACTAGGGCATTTTCGTATTGAAGTATTCGGCTTTCCAGGTAATAACCTTCACTTGGTGAAAAAACATTGTTTCGTTTGTCGAAAATGAAAGTAGCCCCTAAGCCAAAAACATTTCCAGGAGCAATGCCCCGAACTTGCTGCTGGTATAGCTCTCCCTCTTCTGATATGTCAATATTGAAATACTTATCGAAAAAGAGGGTAGGTCCAACATATAGATTCGGTTTGGCTTGATACAAAACGTTGGTCTCAGCTCTGAAAAAATCAGCCGTATATATCTCATAATCATCCAGACTGATATCTGATCCTATGCCATAATACTGATAAGGATAAATGTAGTAAGCGTATTCACCTTTGAGCCAATACTTGTCTTGACTCAAGAAGAAATTGTATGGAAATGTGATTAATACTTGCTTCTCCAAAGTGTAAATGAGTACACTTTGAAAATTGGAAGGTTTGCTGAGACTATCTTCACTGGTTCTGAAATAAAACATACCTGCAACACCAAAACCAAGGCTTGTCTCGGGTGAAAAGAAGATAGCAGGTAAAACAATCACTCCAGATTTCTTGTCTGTAGAGTCTTGCGCATAGGAGGAATTGAGTCCTGTTAATAGAACCAATACCAATAAGATAGATCGGAAAAATCTCATAGGTTAACTACAATAGTAACCAAATCAATGGATCTCATTGGATTTTCCTTTAAGAAAGTTGTTGTAAGCGTAGGTCAAGCCGAGGACGAATAATCCAGCCAACAAACCTATGATCATATTAATATATGCAGGAGCTATTAGTGACATTCTTATTAAGATGGTTGCTAAGGCAAAACTTGAATAGCGAAACAGGTTGTAATACCGTGTGTCGAACCGTAAAGAGTATAAAAGAATCAAGATATCGCTAAAAATCAGTATCGAATAGAAGATGTTAAATGAAGGGCTATAAATACCATCGGAAGCAAAATGTATCACGTCTAGTACACCTATATAAATGAAAGCTAATAGGAGAAAGATGGCGATAAGTTTTTTAAAACGGACAAATTGAGATTGCTCATAGACACTTTCGGTTACCGGAATATGTTTCTGTGCTCTGTAGTAAAAACCGATGATTAAAAAGATGAACAAAGCACCGAATGCGTCTGAAAGAATATGATAGAGTGGTTCAATCTGAAGGTCAGTCCAGGTCAAAGGTTCTTCGAATTTTCCGAATTCTTTAAATGCGGATCTGAGTAAGATGATTGACAAAATTTCGAACTGCTTGCCAACAGAACCTGCAACAGAATGGGGTAGTACAAAGACTAATCCGAGGATCTCAATGATTAGAAGAATGGTAAAGGCAATATCAACGGCTAAAAAGTAGCTTACTTCTCGGTGAAGAAAGGCAGGCTTTAATTCATGAGAGATAAAAGCAATGATCAAACCGGCAGCAAACCCAATGATCAGAATGTTGCTAACCACTTTTTGAGTGATGCGTCTATGCCAGTTGGATTCAACCTTTTCAAATAGGGTTAATAGTTGATTCATCTCTTTGAACTGTTGTTTATTGTAAGGAATCTATCAATTTTTGCTAGATTATTAAAGAAAATAGAAAACGTTTTCTAAATAATTTCATGACCAACAAAGAGAAAACCAAAGTATCAGCATTGAAGCTTTTCAATGAGATGGGGTATGCCAATGTAAGATTGCAGCATATCTCTGATGATAGTTTGGTGAGTGTTGGCAATATGGCCTACCATTTCAAAAACAAACAAGTCATACTCAAGTCTGTGTTTGATGATTTGGCAAAGGATCAGGCGGCTTTACTTTCTGATTTGGGCCATGTACCCATATTTGATTACATCGATGATCATTTGAGTAAGGTGTATCAAGTTCAGTACGCTTACCGATTCTTTTATTTTGATACCAATGATATCTTAAGAAGTGATCCTGAGATCGTTTCAGAGTACGAGCAGTACTTGATCTGGGAAAAGGGACAATTGAGAAACTTAATAGACTTTAATGTATCAAGAGGTGCATTTCAATTAATGAGTGAGGAATCTGTCAATCACTTAAGTGAGCTTGTATCGCTAATAAAGAGCACTTGGTTTACAAAGCAGAATTTGGAAACAGCAGATGGAGAGATCCGATTCAAATCTTTTATCTGGAATACGCTAAAACCGCATTTTTCGGAAAGAGGCGTGTTAGAGTACGATCAAATGCGTAAATTACCACAGACAAAATGGTGATGAATGTCTAAAAAGCCAGTTTATATTGATCAGTTCTGCTACGAGTTAATGCTTTCCGGCTTAAACGATCAATCACTTACTGACTTAAATGGCGCTCATATTGATTTGGCATTATTCTACGATGATCAGTGGCTGATGGACAGTGCTGTAGTGGAAAATGTTGTTTACAATAAGGGTCATTGGGATATTTATCTAGTTTTTGTCGATCCACTGCATCCATTAAAACTTATTAGACGTAAGATATCATCGTATTTCACTGAGAAGAAAGCACTACAGGCAGGTAATTACATGCGTAGGCTTGCCGCCAAAGATCAGCGAGGTACAATAAAAGTAGATATCAGTAACCATAAGCCTCTTTCTGATAATTAATGCAGACCAAACAAAAAATACTGAACGCAGCCCTTAACATTTACAGCCAGGAAGGTTTAACTGGAGTGAAATTTCAATCAATAGCGGATGAAGTTGGAATCAGTGTTGGAAACCTTGCCTACCATTACAAAAGTAAAGATGATATTGTCGTTAGACTGTATGAAAGTATAGAGACAGAGTTTATGGAGATACTCGAGTCATTCAGAAGTCATGACACCTTATTCGATCTGGAAAATCAGCTTGACTTACTTTATGCGTTCAACACGAAGTACCCATATTACTTTATTGATCAATTTCAACTGACAGACTCACTTGGAGAGATTGCAGATGCACATCAGAAATTGATGGTAAAGTTAAGTTCTCAGTTATTTATGCAGTTGAAGTTTCAAGAGCAAAGGGGGGTGTTGAAACCTGAAAAAGCAAATGACTTTTACAAAGGGTTATCCGACAATTTGTGGTGCTACGTCATGTACAATAGTGCTAAGGATATGGTTAGAAAAACCAATAAATGTCTGGAAGAATTCAAAAAAGGATTTTGG
>CAXEKM010000342.1:0-2751 GCA_963996645.1 uncultured Marinoscillum sp. | reverse complement strand
TCTGGTTTGGTATCAGGGTCAGAAGTGGCATTTTTCTCGCTTACTCACGATCAGATTCAGGAGGCAAAGAACTCTTCGAATAAGAGTGATCAGCACATTACGCGTCTGGTTTTGGATCCGAAGCGTTTGCTGGCCACTATTTTGATCCTCAATAACCTGGTTAATATCTTCATCGTAACGATATCCACCTTTGCGACCTGGAAAATAGTGGGAAGTAAAGATGCCGGAGGAATAGTAATTGTGGCTTTAACTGTTGGGATCACCATTCTTATCATCTTCTTTGGAGAAATTGTTCCAAAAGTATATGCCAATCACAACAGCATGAGCTTTGCTCGTTTCACTGCTCCCTTGTTGTCTTTGACGGATAAAGTATTGCGTCCTATTTCATGGATGCTGATGACATTGAGCAATGTGATCGAAAAAAACATTGAGAAAAAAGGCTATAATCTTTCAGTAGATGAAATTAGCCATGCATTGGAAATCACCACGGACAAAGAAGCTACAGAAGAAGAAAAAGACATGCTGAAAGGCATTGTGAACTTCAGCACACTTTCTGTGAAGCAGGTGATGAAATCTAGAATCGATATCACAGCTATTGATATTGAAACAGATTTCCATGAATTGATGGACAAAGTGAATAAGACAGGCTATTCTAGAATTCCGATCTACACGGAGACCATCGATAAAATTGACGGGATTCTTTACATCAAAGATTTGCTTCCTCACTTAGATAAAACGGAGGAATTCCAATGGCAAACATTACTTCGCCCAGCATTCTTCGTCCCTGAGAGCAAGAAAATTGATGACTTGTTCAAAGATTTTCAAGAGAAGCAGGTTCACATGGCCATCGTCGTGGATGAATATGGTGGAATTTCTGGTTTGACAACTTTGGAAGATGTCATCGAGGAGATTGTAGGAGAAATCAATGATGAATTTGATGAGGACAATGACATTGCCTACAATAAACTGGATGCCAACACTTATATATTTGAAGGAAAGACTTCTCTGAATGACTTCTGTAAAATAACTGGAGAGGATGCTGGCCTTTTTGAAACAGTAAAAGGTGATAGCGAATCTCTCGGAGGTCTATTGTTGGAATTGAACACCAAACTTCCACATGCGGGAGAAAAAATAGAGTTCAAGCACTTCCTATTTACTGTGGTGGCTGTAGACCAAAAGAGAATCAAGCGCGTTAGGGTATTTATATCGTCAGAGAAAATTGGCGCTATGAAAGAATTTGAAGATTGATGAAAAACTGGATATTCATTATAGCAGCATTGACTGTGGTAGGATGTGGATCGAATGATTTTATGCCAAAACCGAAAGGCTTTAACCGAATAGACCTTCCTGAGCACGCCTACCAGATACTTCCGGATTCATTTCCTTATCAATTTGAGTTTTCTCAGTATGCTAAAATTCTGAAAGATTCCTCCTGGATTGCTGAGCGCTACTGGATAGATGTATATTATCCAGAGCTTGACGCAACACTCCAATTGACTTACAAGCCGATCAATAATAAGGAGCAGCTGATGCAGGAATACTACAGCGATTCTTACAAACTGACTTCTCAGCACAACGTGAAGGCCTATGCCATTGACGAAAAAGTGTTGCATTTACCTAACGGTGATTATGCTTCCTTCACAGAACTGGAAGGTGAAGTACCAACACAGCTACAATTTCACGTTTCAGACAGCAGTTTACACTTCTTGAGAGGAGCGCTTTATTTCAAAACAGCCACTCAAAATGATTCTCTGGCTCCAGTAATCCGATACGTAAAGGAAGATGCACTCCATATGTTGGAGACATTGAAGTGGGACTAATTTCTCCCGACTATTCTCTAAACCTATTGTGCTGGTTATCTTAGCGGCATGCAATCTTTTTTTGAGCGAAGTATAGAATTCCTAAAAGGAGTTGGTCCGCAAAGGGCTGTGCTGCTCAATAAAGAGTTGAACATTTTCAAATATGGAGACCTCCTCCAGCATTATCCGTTTCGCTACGAAGACCGCACCAAATTCTATAAAGTCAACCAGATTCGTGAAGAACAGCCTTTCATTCAGATTGTAGGGAAGTTTATTTCTTTTCAAAAAATTGGTGATGGGCGTAAGCAGCGCCTTGTTGGAATCTTTGGTGACGAAACTGGGACGATCGAGCTTGTTTGGTTTCAGGGAATCAAATGGGTGTTGGAAAGAGTGCGGACAGGAATTCCATATGTGGTTTTTGGTAAGCCAACACGATTTGGAAGCAAATACAACATTGCGCATCCCGAAGTAGAACCTGTATCTGAGCGATCCAAGCAAGGAGCCTATTTACATCCGGTGTATCATACCTCCGAAAAGCTGAAACGTAAGTTCATCGATAGCAAGACCATCAGTAAAATGATGAAAATGCTCCTGGTAGATGCTGTCAATCACATTCATGAGACACTACCACCGCACATTCTTCAGCAATATCATCTAATGGATAAGAAATCTGCCATGGTGCAGATCCACTTTCCTAAAACAAGCCAGGACTTACAGAAAGCACGTTATCGACTGAAGTTTGAAGAGCTCTTTTACATTCAGCTTCGCCTCCTCAAGCTAAAAATTACCCGAATCGATTCGTTTCCTGGCATTCGATTTAACAATAGTGAGTTGCTCAACACCTATTACAAAGAACATTTGCCGTTTGAGCTTACGGATGCTCAAAAGCGCGTGGTAAAAGAAATTTACCAGGATTTCAGGTCAGGAAAGCAAATGAATCGCCTAGTACAAG
>CAXEKM010000341.1:0-8327 GCA_963996645.1 uncultured Marinoscillum sp. | reverse complement strand
TATTTGGGGAGAAAAGCCAAACACTTCATGTGATTGGTATGGTTGAAGACTTTAATTTCAAAAGCCTGCACAATGAAGTCACACCTGTAGCCATTTATTTAGGCAGGAGAAATTTCTGGAACCTAAGCATTCAGTTTGATAGGACCAACCTAAGCTCTCTAATGCCAAAAATCGAACAAACATGGGCTGAATTTGATGCTGATGTTCCTTTTTCTTACGAGTTTCTAGATGATAAACTCTCCGGTTTCTACAAACAAGATCAACGATTTGGCAAGCTAATTAGTGGATTCGCGGTACTCAGCGTGGTTTTGTCTTTGATTGGGTTATTTGGGCTCACCGCATTTTCAATGGAACAACGACTGAAAGAAATAAGCATCAGAAAAGTCCTTGGAGCAGACATCAGATCACTTATCCTATTGTTCAATAAACAAGTACTTATTGTATTCTGTATCTCTGCTTTTGTTGCGCTGCCTATTTGTTACATTTTAGCTGGAGACTGGCTAGCCAATTTTGCTTTTCACATTGACAATCATTGGTTAATATATGCATTTGCTATACTGTGCATTTTACTATTGATCGTTGCAACGGTGACATTAACATCCCTTAAAGCAGCTAGTGCTAATCCTGCGAAATATCTAAGAGATGATTAAGGTTCAAGATTACTCAAAGTCTACCTGAATCATTCCTGCATATTCGGAAACTAATTGATTATAAAGCTGATCAAACTGTTCAGCTTTATATTCTACTAACAGGTCAGCAGCAGAATTCATCCCTCCAACATAGTATCGTTGAAACCAGGGTGATATACTAATTAGACCAACAACAATCCCGTAATTAGCGATAGTAAACACATAAGCAGCGCCAAACGCAGATATCGTAATTAAAGAATTAATTCCTTCTTTATAATGATGTGAATATGCCTGCCCAGACCCAGGGAAAACAGCTGAGAGCAGAATGGCTTTCATTTTAGTCTTTTTGTTAACCTTATCTACCGACTTGTAAACATCTTCTAATTGTTCAGTAGATGTATCTAGTTTTAAAAAACCCTCTTTTGCCTTATCGTAATCCCCCAACTGGAAGTCAATCAAGGACTTCATAATTTGTCTATTGCGCTCACCAACCTCATTAGCGGGACGATAGGCTAACACACTTCGTTTGGCATTGAGAAAGTCACTCTGCTTCACTAAAGACAGTATTTCCATCAATTCATAGCCTTGATCTTCTTTCATCCTGGATAGAGTCTTGAAGTATTTAGAAGAAACCTCATAGTCTCCAGCCAAATAACTAGACCATGCCAACCCTTCCACAGTCAAGGAATCATAATCTCCAGACTTATCAAAGAATAGCACGCGTTTATAAAAGGATGCTGCATTTTCATATTGGCCCAACTCGAAGGACTCCTCCGCCAACTCAATGGTTTGAGAGATAGACTGTGCCGATATACTACCTACCGTAATAAATATCCAAAAGATACTGAACGCGATCTTCATACTTCTTCTCTTCAAACTCATTATACACTTTCGCAGACTTCACACTTCCATAGATATTACCAGTGTAGAACCCTAAGGCGAGACCACCAAAAATCCAAGCACCTGGTCTGTCTATTCCCTTTTCAGAGATAATTCTATAGGCTTGATATCCGGTTGTAGTTATTAGCAACAAGGAAAACAAACCATCCTTCCATCTTCCTGTATAAATTTTACCCATCCCCGGAACTACTGTGGACAAGGCTCCAGCCAGAAATGGACTTTTACGATTTCTATTCTGAGCTTCCATTGAAATATCATGCATCTGTTGCACCAGATAAGGAGCATCGCTGAGCTTTTCTGTCTCCTGTTCCGCATTCACCCAGTTTCCAGCCAAGGCAAATGAGGCCGAATTAAGGAAGACTATGTCCGCTGTTGGAAACGAATATGATGTAAGCACTTCACTAATTGCTTCGAATTGATAACTAGAAAACAATGCATAGGTATGGATCCTTCCGAACTGAATCGTTGAAGTAGAAATAGTTTTTATGCTTTTTAATCTGGCAACAGATTCCTGATACAACTCCAGATACTGCATGCTAATCAATAAGTTTTGCCATGCAGCTGTATCAGTTGCATTTAAGTAAACCACACGATCATACTCGGTAGCAGCCTCTTCATATCTACCTGCTTCAAATAAATAGTCTGCATACTTCTTACTGTTACTGTAATCAAAAAGATCCTGACCAAACCCAGCAACACCAAGACTTAATAGTAAACCAACCAGTATTGATCTCCTAAAATTCTCCCACCTCATCCACTAATCTATTTTTATTCTTATCCAGTTTGTAAAAACCAGGGCTCAACGAATTACACCTGGTATAACGATCGAAAAACGATATTGTACCTTTAACTAAACCCTGCTTTTTTACTGCCTGAACAGCATATTCTGAACATGATGGCGTGAACGAGCAGGTACTCCCGTCCTGAGAGCTTATAAAGCTTTTATAAAATACGAATGCTCCGGTATAGAGCATTTCGACCTCATTATCTGCCTTCTTAAAATATTCGCCGTAATGGCGATGCTCTACCTTTTTGCTAACTGTTAGCTCCTTTTCAAAATCAATGGATTTGACCTGTGCGAATAACTGGCAAGATAACATCATCAAAAACAGTATAAACAGCTGCTTCATCTTCAAAATCATCAATCTTTATTTCACTGTGTGTTGTAATCTTTTTGTTGTCTCCTGCTGGAGTATGAATGATTTCATAAATCTTCATTGGAAACATATATCTACCAACTTTCTGATGCTCTTTAAAATATTGCTTCACAAGTGGCTCACCTTTCTTCTTGTAAAAGATAATTCCTTCTAAAAGACCTTGAGATTGAGTAATCGCAACATATCCTTCCTCACTAGAAGGGTGTTTCCATTTTGATACTACCTGTTCGCCCACTTCCTCTACGTCCATGAGTTTAAATCCCATCTTGGACAAACCAAAATCATCCATCTCATTTTTAAGAAGTAAATGATAGATTGAAAAGCCTACTGTCATGGCGGAGGACGAAGTTCGCATGACGCTATCATTTAATACAATGTAGGCTGCCGTGTCCTTAAAAACCAGAATCTGCTCTCTAGGAAAAGACTGGTTATGAATAAGCGTTTCTTTATTCAAGTCATAAAAAACCTTCCCCACAATAAGTGATTGCTTCTTGTCAGGACTAATTTCTTTGATACTATACTTGGCTTCTATTCTAGTGCCAAAATTTTGAGCTAGTGTGATTTGTGCTAAAAGCACGAACAAAAGGTAATAAAAGAGGTGTTTCATAAAAAAAGGGCCTTACGGCCCATTTTAATTTTCTGACAACTAAACTTTATTAGTAAGTATAGTAGAATGGAGAAGTGATAGCGCTCAATACAACACTAGCAGCCAAACCAATCCAGAATGAAGTTTTCTGATCTGAGGTCTTGTTCTTGTTAGTAATCACTACGAAGAAACCAATTGGACAACAAAGGAAACCCCATAGACCTGATGGCCAATCGAAGTTGCTCCACTGAAACCCTTAAGTACCTTCTACAGAGTTTACACTTTTGAAAGACGCCATGTCAATTGAAGCATCCAGAGAAGAAAGCTCTTCCATAGAAGTGATTTCGTTAGTAACTACTAACTCTTCTACCTGGTTAAGCTCATCGAACTCAGCTTCGAATGCTACAGCATCAAATTCAACATCTTCTACAGCTACTTCCAACTCCATGTTTGCAGGCGCTGCAAACAAAGCTTGAGTTGACAAAATCAAAGTCGCCATAAACATCGAAGAAACTCTTAAAAATCTCTTTTTCATATTCAGTTATAATGGTGATAAATTTAGACTGTGAATATTATGATTTACCTAATCATTTCCAAAAGTGAAAGATAAATTCATAAAGACACAGAAGACTTAATATCAATAAACATGCCAATACATCAATCCTTAAGCGATTGATTTTTAGCACTTTATTTAGAATAACCATGCAAAACATTATTCTCACAGTTTTTTGACATTCTTTTTATTCCACTAGAATTGCTCCAACTTCTCAGACAACTACTTTAGATTTAAGAAGTGAGAAAGAAAATAGTCGTACTAACAGGAGCAGGAATCAGTGCCGAAAGCGGGATAAAGACCTTCAGAGATTCTGGTGGATTATGGGAAGGACACGATGTAATGGAGGTTGCAAGCCCTGAAGGATGGGCAAGGAATCAGGAACTTGTTTTAGACTTTTACAATCAGCGTAGAAAACAAGCTTTGACAGCTTCACCTAATGCCGGACATCTGGCACTAGCAGAACTTGAAAAAGATTATGAAGTAGTCATTATCACACAAAATGTAGATAATCTGCATGAAAAAGCCGGAAGCACTAACGTACTCCACCTACATGGAGAACTTTTTAAAGTCCGCAGTACTTTAGATGAGTCTCTTGTTTACGACTTAGATGGCTGGGAACTCAAAACTGGAGATCTATGTGATAAAGGAAGTCAATTACGTCCACATATCGTTTGGTTTGGAGAAATGGTACCGATGATGGAAGTCGCTATTGAACAGACAATGCAAGCAGATGTCTTGATGGTGGTTGGAACATCTCTAGTGGTTTATCCAGCAGCTGGCTTACTAGACTATGTTGGCTCTGGAGTACCTAAAATTATAGTAGACCCAAACATGCCATCTCTAAGGTCTAATCAATCCATCAAGTTCTTTATAGAACCGGCTAGTACAGGAAGGAGTACAGAAAGCATCAGATTATATAAAATCATTAGATTAAAGAATTCTTCAAGTCAACGAGGATTCTGCATAACTCATCTAATAAATTTCATTAAATGTAAGAACATTAGTAGTCTTGCACTAGCAACCATTTACACCGTCTCTAAACGCCCTAGACAACCATGAAGAGATTGTTAACGCTGTTAACTCTATTAGTAGCTTTTATCCTTTTGTTAGTTTACACTAACGAGGCTTATTCGAAAAATACCAGTAATTCAAATTTTAATCAATCTGATTTATCATTGACAGATCATAGTGAATTACAGCATTGATATTGATCCATTTTCTTTAACCAATATCAATTAATTAATGATTCAAGGTTCAGTTTTCAAGTAAAAACTCCTTGGCCTTGTCTAGTGTGTAGAAAACACCACCGCTTCCTAATCCTTTATTCAAACCAACCGTTTCTGCGAAGTGAATAAGTTTAGGTAGATCCTGTCTAAAGTAGGCGAGCTTCACTCCTTTGAATTCCTCTGCGATATAAGTTGCTAGAGAATAGTAATCAGCTACGCTAACATCATCCACCACGGTCAACATATCGTGCAAAAGGACACCCTTGAGTGAGTAAGCTGAAGATATACTCCTAACCTGAGTCCAAAAGCTTCTAGCTATTTCATAGTTAGATTTTGGCCCTCGAACTGTAAAATACAAATACTCCGGTGTGGTGTCATCCAGGTGTATTTCATATTCTGACTCAATGTATGATTTCATAAACAATCAATAAGAGTCATCTTTCGGCTAAAACAGTAACACTGATTGAGTTTCGAGAATGACAGGTTAGTGAATTATAAACTAAACTGATTTATCCAACAATTGTTTGATTGCCTGATCTTCCGTTTTAGAACCTAACCCTAACCAATCAAGTGTAGATCGGTACATGATATTTTCCAGATCTTCTTCTGGTAAATTCATTTCTTCAATAAACTTACCTATCTCCAAATCACCCAGTGGAAATGGATAATCAGAGCCAAGACAGATCTTATCAGAACCTATTAGCTTTATGATATACTCTAAAAGCATAGCATCGTGAGTGATGCTATCCACCCAGAACTTACCTAAATAATCTCGTGGGTTTACATCGTTATGTACTGCAACTAAATCCGGACGACAATCATAACCTCTTTCCAACCGGCCAATAGTTGGCAGAAAAGAACCTCCTGCATGTGCAAAACACACACGAAGTTTTGGATATCTGGCAAATACACCTCCGAATATCATTGAACTGATTGCTCTTGCAGTTTCAGCAGGCATACCTACTAGCCATGGAAGCCAATACTTTTCCATATTCTCCTTGCCCATCATGTCCCATGGATGAACGAGTACCGCCATATCTAAACGCTCGCAAGCTTCAAAAAACTCAAAGAATCGTGGTTTGCTTAAGTTATGTTGATTCACATTTGACCCAATCTGAACGCCTGGAATTCCAAGTTTTTTCAAGCGTTCAAGCTCTTCTATAGCCAAATCAACATCTTGCATAGGTACGGTACCTAATCCGATGTAATGCTGTGGATATTGATCAACAATTTCAGCAATATGATCATTTAGAAACTGAGATAAATACAAGCAATCTTTTGGCTCAGCCCAATAGCTAAACATTACAGGGATAGTACAAATGACCTGCACTTTAGTATGGAAATGCGCATACTCATCAATTCTGAGCTTAGGATCCCAGCAATTGGACGCTATTTCTCTAAAAAACTTATCTCCTTTCATCATCAAGGCCGCACCTTCCTTATGATGTAATAAGTTAATAAAGTCTCCATAGCCAAACTTATCAGCAAAGTTTGGAAGCTTCTCAGGCAAAATATGCGTATGCATATCAATCTTTAAAGGGGTGCGCGACTTGGTCATATCCCAAAAATAACAAATCCTATCGGCAATATTTATCTATCATCTCTTTTGCCTGCACCATACCCAAATTATTTGCTCGATTTAAGTAGTGACAAGCCTCCAAATTGGATTTCGTTTCGAGGTAACTCATGGCGACATTGTACCAAACCATCGCATTTTGAGGATCCACTGTCAGATACTGATTGTAAAAGGAAATCGCTAACTGATAGTTCTTTTGAAAGAAATAAGTATTCCCGATTAAATGCATGCATTCAAATCTGGTTGGCTCAATTCTTCTAGCCGCATTAAAATCATCGCGCGCCTGATCATATTTCTTCAGTTTGATAAATGCTCTACCCCTGTTGATATAATGAAGTGGCTCTTCATGATTTTTCAAAGCTTGAGTTAAGTATTTGATGGCCAATTTATAATCTTCTTCAACCATTGCTTGTGCCGCCAACAACCCCAAGGTAGGAGCAAAAGAATTATCCTCAAGCAACTCTAGTGGCAGCTTAGTAGATGGGTTAATCAAAGCCAGATTATACCATGCTAGTTGATTGGAAGGGTCCAAACTGATTGCATTTTTAAAATCCACCTCTGCAAGAGCACTTTTATCTTGTTTCAAATAAACCAGTCCCCTACCTACATAATAGTCTGCAGCGGAATCCAGCTTTATGGCTTCACCATAATCTTTAAGAGACATCTCGTATTGCTCCAGCTTAGAATGAGCCTGAGCCCTGTAATAGAATATTTTCCCTTCTAAATTGGCCAAAGAAACAACCGAAGTAACTGTAACACCTGTTGGATCATTCTCAAAATAGATCCCTTTGGTTTGTCTAACTCCCCCTTTATCTATTAATGCATTGAAATCTTTAATACTCTGAGCAGGGTCGCCGTAGTTCAAATAAATGATCGCTTTCTGAAAAAGAGCCTCATTATAGTCCGGGTCAATTTTCAATGCTGCTTCATATGCTGACACGGCTCTCAGGTCTTTTTCTTGAGCTTCATAGATCAAACCACTCAAATAATAAGCATCGGCAGTACTTGTAATAGCTAGCGATTCTTCACATTTGTCAATAGCAGCATCTAGATTTCTATCCCTGTAATGCTCTCTAGCTTCTTCGTATAATACCTGTGCTCTTTCAGACTTGGATTGTGCGTTGACAAGCAATGACACAAGAAACAATGTGACAGTTATTTGAAACCTCATGGTTCCTTATACGATATTTAGAATCTAAGTTCTGTATCTAAAGCTTTTAATTGCTTTTTTAGATCTCGCCGTATCAATTGGTAATTAGCCCCATTCAAATCACCAAGTACCTTCTGAGTTCGAAATACACTTCTAATCAAAGAAGGTGAGTAACTCGAAGATTTACGTAAACCTAAAATGGCTGCATGGTCCTCCAGAAAGAAATACAATAAGTCCTCACCTCTGATCAATTCAAGTTGCTTGTTCTCCTTGTCTATGTATTCGACCAATGAACGAGTCAATACTTTTCCTTGATCACTCTCTTTAAATTCACGTTTTCTCATATCCCGATCCAGTAAACTCGCTTTTCTGAGATCTTTTGGGAGGTTATGTTGCTCCAACCCTAGCTTTTCACCAATCACATTCCATAGGTACAGGTAATCTTCTGATTCTTGTTGACCAACCTCAATTCCAATTTTACGAAGACCTCTTATAGTGATAAGCGAAAAGGCCAAAAGTGTTGCAAGTTGATCGTCTTGATTGACCG
>CAXEKM010000340.1:0-2760 GCA_963996645.1 uncultured Marinoscillum sp. | reverse complement strand
GCCTGTACTCGCTAACCTGGACATCTTTACCTCAATCCGGTCATCATAATAGCTGAATTCATGAAAAAGCAGTACATCTTCAGTAGGAAAATGCCTAACGATTTTTATCGGCTGTTCATTTTCCATTTGAACCCGCATGTAGGGAAACTTACCTGGATTTAATTGATCGCGAATAACAACAGAATCTTGGAAATAGGTAAACTGAAAAGAAGAAACCAGATCCACATCACCTTCCAGCTCAAATTTTTGTCTGATTTGATAGATGACACCTTCTGATAGTGTTAAAAACTCAAACCGATTATACTCATCCAGATAAATTGCCTCAAGAATACAGCGATCTGGACCTAAGTTTTCTTCCTGACATGCTTGAATAGAAAATACAACTAGAATAAGCCAACTCCACCTTTTCATCCTGAGAAAATAATCATTTTATGATTCAAAATGAAGTTAGCTCTCTCAATTCTTGATGCTATCTTCTAAACTTCAGCTTGCGCATACCATTGAAATAGGCCATCATCATTTTGAGTTTAGATCCACCCTTGCGAGACATCTCCATGGCATCCCAAAGCTCTTCAGGAACCTGATCCAGCTGATTCATTTCTCCAGCTCCTTTCAGCCACTCTCCACCATCAATTGTGATCACTTCACCATTAACATAAGCTGAGAAGTCTGACACAAGATATGCAGCTAGGTTAGCCAATTCCTGGTGATCTCCTACCCTTCCAACAGGGACTTTATTAGCAGGATCAAATTTCTTTTGTAGGTCTCCTGGTAGTAATCTATCCCATGCTCCTTTGGTTGGGAAAGGACCTGGAGCAATCGCATTAGAACGAATCCCATACTTAGCCCACTCAACCGCCAAAGATCGTGTCATGGCCAAAACGCCAGCCTTAGCACAAGCTGATGGCACCACATAACCAGAGCCTGTCCAGGCGTAGGTGGTCACAATACTCAGAATATTGCCAGGATGCTTTTCTGCAATCCAATCTTTTCCAACGGCTAAAGTGAAGTTATAAGACCCTTTGAGCACGATATCAACAACCGTATCAAAAGCTCTATGTGATAATCTTTCAGTGGGGCTAATGAAGTTACCTGCAGCATTATTAAGCAAAACATCGATGTTCCCGAAGTTAGCCTTCGTGTCTTTGATCACTTGCTCCACCTGATCATATTCACGCACATCACATGCAAGGGCTAATACAGGGTTTCCAGTTTGGTCCGAAATCTCTTTAGCTGTTCCTTGCAGTACATCCAACTTTCTACTGGTAATGACCAGATTTGCTCCTAATTCAGAAAAGTAAGTACCCATGGACCGTCCCAAACCAGTACCACCACCTGTAACTATGATCGTTTTTCCCTTGAGAGCATCTTCCCTCAACATGCCTTGTGTGTATGTCATATCAATTTTGGATTAATACTGAAAGTTAACCAAAAAAGCATGACATGATAACTACTTCTGTGGAAGCTTATTCATTACAAGTCCAAACAAGAACGTTCCCAACAAAGCTGAAAGAAAAACTACAATGAATACCAAAAAGCCATTGCCAATAATGATGTAAATAGGACCAGGACAAGCTCCAGTCAAGGCCCAGCCAAGACCAAATATGGTACCTCCGATTAATGGTGGCCAAAACTTTTTCTGCTTCGGAGGAATAATTATTGGCTGACCATTGAAATCTTTCAATTTGAACCTTTTGATAACCTGAATACAAATAATTCCCAGCACAACAGCTGAACCTATTACACCAAACATATGAAATGACTCAAAACGAAACATTTCATATATTCTGTACCAGGAAACCACTTCTGCTTTCGTCAGCACTATTCCAAAAACTATGCCTGCAAATAGAAATTTGACCTTATTCATAATATGTGTGGTAGAATTAAATGCGTCATAACCAAACCTCCAATAAAAAAGCCAATAACCGCTATCAACGAAGGCCATTGAAGATTGCTCAATCCGGTAATAGCATGTCCGGAGGTACATCCGTCAGCATATCGTGTACCAAAACCAACCAGAAGACCTCCCACGATCATAAAAATGATTCCCTGTGAAGTCAATAAATTATCCCAATTAAAAATAGATGTGGGCAGATATTCAGCTCCTGGGTTTTGGATACCGAGAGACTGTAGAGATTCCACTGTTTTTGGATTTAAAGTCACTGCATAATCCGGAGACAAATAATTGGCTGCAATAAAGCCTCCAATGATACAACCTGCTACGAAAAACAGATTCCAAACTGCACTTTGCCAATCAAATTTGAAGAAATCACTGACTTTGCCCGCACCACCAATACTACAAATAGTCTTGAGAGTAGAAGAAATACCGAAAGTCTTGCCGAAGAAGAACATGGTGATCATCACCAATGTGATCAATGGCCCACCCACATACCAGGGCCATGGCTGAGTAATAAATTCCATTCTTATCTTTTATCAATTGTTTGGCGATTATAACACTGAATCAAGAAGAAAGGATCAGTAATTTCGATGAAATATTTAAAATATATGTCGCTACACTTACTTATCAGACATTTCTGCTATCCATTGCCGAATGAGTTCGATACCTTCATCATGATTCATCTTACGCCCTAACTCAGGCATCATCACACCAGGATCTAGTGATGATATACGATGCAACAAAATAGATTCATCAGGCTTACCGGGAACAATACTATATTTCATCCCACCCGATCCGCGACCTGCAGCAATAGGAGGTTTATTTACCCCTAGCCTGTACTTATCAGTGACACTTGCCTGTAG
>CAXEKM010000339.1:0-2938 GCA_963996645.1 uncultured Marinoscillum sp. | reverse complement strand
GGTCCCTTTACATTTATTTTAGAATCCTCCAGTAAGGTGCCCAAGATTTTAAATGTGAAGAAGAAAACAATCGGTATTAGAGTGCCAGATAACAACATTCCTAGAGATATTGTCAAGTTTTTGGGTAATCCGATTATTACAACTTCCATCCATCACGAAGATGAAATAGTGGATTATACCACAGATCCGAGTTTGATATATGATGACTTTGAAAACCTCGTGGATATCATCATAGATGGTGGATATGGTAATAATCAGCCTAGTACAGTGATTGATTGTACTGGAGATTTACCAGAAGTAGTTAGAGAAGGTCTGGGAGATATTACCCCATATTTGTAAATGCAGAAAATCATTGTCGAGCCTCATTATCTGGGGAGCTTGGAATATTACGGACAAATTGTAGCTAGTGATGAAATACATCTGGAAGTGTGTCAGAATTTTACGAAGCAGACCTACAAAAACCGCTGTTACATATTGTCTGCAAATGGTATAATGCCGCTAACTGTTCCTGTGAAGTTTGATAATAGGACTCCTTTAAAAGATGTAACGATTGATCATAGCCAATCCTGGGCTCGAGATCATAAGGGAGCCTTTTATTCTGCATACGGTAAAGCTCCTTTTTTTGAGTTTTTTCAAGACTATTTCAATGTAATCTGGGAGAAAAAACATCCGTTTTTAATTGATCTTAATTTGGAAATGATGACAATGTGTCTGAAAGTCTTACAAATTGACAGGTCGATACAGCTGACAGAACAGTACGAAAAAATTCCCGATCATCGACTAAATGACCTCAGAGAACGAATACTTCCTAAAAAGACTTTTGAAGAAAGAAATTTATATCTACCTTTTCCCTACACCCAGACATTTGGCAACATTTTTGTCCCAAATCTGAGCATAATAGACCTCATCATGTGTGAGGGTTCGAGAGCCTCAGAAGTATTGACGCGATCTATGCATTGAGCGATTGAACAAATCTGAAAATTTATGCGTTTCTAAAACTCGGACAATGCCGAGGATTTAACTCGCATAAGCGTTAAATTTACTAATAGAGTACTCATTACTATATAATCCATTTTATGGAAGCTAAATTTTCAAATAGAGTAAAGGAAGTAATCTCACTAAGCCGCGAGGAAGCTTTGCGTCTTGGGCATGATTACATCGGAACAGAGCATTTATTGCTTGGCATGATTAGAGAAGGTGAAGGTGTCGCAGTAAGCTTGCTCAAAAAACTAGGAGTTTCTTTAGAGGAGTTACGCTCAGCTATTGAGCAGGCTACTAAAGGAACAGCTACGAGTAATGTAAAGAACCTGGCCAATATTCCATTGACACGTCAATCGGAAAAGGTGCTGAAAATAACTTATCTAGAAGCAAAAATTTTTAAAAGCCAGCTCATCGGAACTGAGCACTTGCTTTTATCAATCCTTAGAGATGAAGATAACCTTGCTACTCAAATACTTGACAAGTTTGATGTGAGCTACGATGTGGTAAAAGAACTTTTAGAATACCAAACAGAGAATCCATTAGCACAATCTGATACAGATGATGGTGACGAGGATACAGGTAAAATGTTTGGTGGTTCATCTTCTAGTGGAGGAAGTGGACGTGAGTCAGCGAAAGGAAATGAAAAATCGAGAACTCCTGTTTTGGATAATTTCGGTCGTGACTTAACAAAACTTGCTGAAGATGACAAGCTAGATCCAATTGTGGGTCGAGAAAAAGAAATTGAGCGTGTAGCGCAAATTCTGAGTAGAAGAAAGAAAAATAATCCTATCCTTATCGGTGAGCCTGGTGTTGGTAAAACAGCTATTGCCGAAGGCTTAGCGCTAAGAATTGTTCAGAAAAAGGTTTCTAGAATCTTGTTTGGCAAACGAGTGGTGACCCTTGATTTGGCATCATTAGTAGCCGGAACTAAATATAGAGGTCAGTTCGAAGAGCGTATGAAGGCTGTAATGAACGAAATAGAGAAGTCTCCGGACGTTATTTTGTTCATTGACGAATTGCACACTATTGTTGGTGCTGGAGGAGCTTCTGGTTCTTTGGATGCATCCAATATGTTCAAGCCTGCTCTAGCTCGTGGAGAAATCCAATGTATCGGTGCTACTACCCTAGATGAGTACAGACAATACATCGAGAAAGATGGTGCTTTAGCAAGACGTTTCCAGATGGTAATGGTAGATGCTACTTCTCCTGAAGAAACAGTTCAGATCCTGGAAAATATCAAAGATAAATATCAGGATCACCACCATGTAAACTATACCAAAGAAGCGGTAGAGGCATGTGTTGCGTTATCAGATAGATATATTAGTGATAGATTCCTTCCAGACAAGGCTATAGATGTGATGGACGAAGCTGGTGCTAGAGTGCATATCAGCAATATCAATGTGCCGAAGCAAGTTGTTGAGCTTGAGGAGCAGATTGAGGAAATCAAGAAAGAGAAAAATAGAGTAGTTAAAAGTCAGAAGTACGAAGAAGCTGCTCAGCTCAGAGATAAAGAAAAGAAACTCCTTGCTCAGTTAGATGAGGAGAAAAATAAGTGGGAGGAAGAAACCAAGACTAAGCGATATGAGGTAAACGAAGAAAACGTTGCTGAAGTAATTGCGATGATGACTGGTATTCCTACCAAACGTATCGCTCAGAATGAAAGTATTAAGCTCCTCGCAATGAAAGAGGATCTTAAGAAGAAAGTAATTGGTCAGGATGATGCGGTTATTAAGTTAACCAAAGCTATTCAGAGAACCAGAGTTGGTTTGAAGGATCCTAAAAAGCCAATTGGTTCTTTCATTTTCCTAGGACCAACGGGTGTTGGTAAAACGGAAATGGCTAAGATGCTATCTACCTACTTATTTGATAAGGATGATACTTTGATCCGTATCGACATGAGTGAATACATGGAGAAATTCTCGGTATCAAGACTTGTAGGAGCGCCTCCGGGTTATGT
>CAXEKM010000338.1:0-2968 GCA_963996645.1 uncultured Marinoscillum sp. | reverse complement strand
CCAGGCGGCCAATCCGGATGACGGTAGTTTAGAGGTAGTTGCTTTTGAAAATGCTAAGGCAAGCTACTACAATCAGGAATATTCTGAAGCCATTAGGAAACTTACTCAGTTTAATAACAAGTATCCAAATAGTGGATTTGCGATTGATGCGCTTTACTTCCAGGCTGACTCTTATTTGCGAATGGAAGATTGGAAGAATGCTGTTGCACAATTTAAAAAAGTGATTGATCAGGGAAGTTCTTCTTATTTGATGCGCTCATTGGACAAGCGAGGCAAAGCGTATCTGGAAATGAAAGATTACTCAGGCGCTATCAACAACTATCAATTGCTTAAGGTCAAAGCTTCAAATAGAAAGGAATTGTATCAATCTCAAGAAGGTTTGATGACTGCCTATTTCCAGCGAAATGATCTGGACAGTGCGTTGTATTATGCAGATGAGATCTTAGCTGGTGATTGGAAACCTGGAAATATAGAAACCGACACCTGGTTGATTAAAGGTCGAATCTACTATCGTCAGAAGAGCTACAGTTTGGCAATGGATGAATTTATTAAAGTGGCCAATGAAGCTCAAAATGAAAATGGAGCAGAAGCCAAATACATGATAGGTAAGGTCTATCATGATCAGTTGCAGTTCAAACGCTCTTTGGAAGTGCTGTTTGATATGAACAAGAACTATGGATCCTATCCATATTGGATCGGTAAGTCCTTCTTGCTGATAGCGGATGATTATTTGGAAATGGGAGAGCTGCTTCAAGCTGAGGCTACTACTAAGTCAATCATTGAAAACGCGACGATTCCGGAGATCATAAAGGAGGCTCGTGAAAAGATGGAAAAAATTAAAAAGAAAACGGAGGAAGTAATCGTTTCAGAGGCTGAGGGGGACTCAATCAAATAATGAAGAGATACGCACTATATTTAATTTGTCTGATTGGTTCATACGTGGTTTTTGCTCAAGAGGAGCCACCTTCTGGTGAAATAGAAGATGCCCAGATCATTATTGAAAAGGATAAACCACTCACATTGCCAAAAGCAAATAGAGTGTATGTGAAGTCTTCTTTGCGTCCATTGACGGAAGATACGGTTTCTCTAAAATATCAATTATCAGAGCCTCAAATTAGCCTGGAAACATTACCATTTACTCCATCGATTAGAGGTTATGAAACAAAGTCTGCTGAGATCAGCCAGAACAATTACGTGAAGCTAGGTTTTGGTAATTATCTGTCGCCATTGTTGCAAGCATATGTTGGTACAGAACTCACCGATGGTAATTCAGTAGGCGCTTATGTGTTTCATGAGTCGTTTGCTACTGGTCCGGTTAGAGATGAGAAAAGCGCTTATGGTGATACCAAGGTGGATGTAATGGGTAAATTGACGAATGAGTCGCTGACATTCTATCCATTGATTGAATTTGAACGAGAAGCTTTCTACTATTATGGTTATGCCGATGATGTTGAGCCTGAGATTACTGATAAAGTAGGATTGAATCAATTTGCGTTAGCAGCTCCAGTGTCATTTGTGCCATCTGATGAAGTGAGCGTAGTATTTACACCGACATTTCAAACAGTTACAATGGGTTATGATGGGAAAGCTTTCAATCAGGACAATGGAGTAACCCTTGATTTGAATGGTCAGTATCAATTGAGTGATGAGCTAGCTGCATACGGAGGCATTTCATTTGAAACCTGGAAGTATACTAGCGGTTATTCATCAACTAGAAATGTTTTTGGACTAAATCCTGGTGTGATCTTCAGCAAAGATGCACTAACTATTAAAGCCGGAGCATTGGTTGCTATCGGTAAAGATGATAGCACCTCTGGAGTTAATGTATATCCAGATGTAGCGCTTGATTTTTCAGTATCAGATCAGCTAGGAATTTTTATTGATGCTACTGGTGGTTTGTATACAACCAATCTGAATGATTTAAGAATGCAGAATCGCTACTTAGATGATTCGCTGACTCTTTTGAATGAAAACAACAAGATCCGAATCAAAGGAGGAATTAATTATGCCTTACGACCTGATCTCACATTAGAGCCATTTGTTGAATATACCTATTCTGCTTATCAGCCATTGTTTTATCATTCTGTTGCAGACTCGGCACGCTTTGCTGTTGGGTATGATGTAGAAGGTCTGGGCACTACTAATTTCGGAGCAACTGTTCGTTTAATTAATAAAAAGTCAAGTTTAATAGGTCAGATGATTATCTCAGCTTATCAACCAACAACTGTAGAAGAAGCATGGTATTTGCCTACAACACAACTCAAAGTCAATTACACCCAGGAAATAACTCCTAAATTCCAGTTATCAGCAGGAGCTAAGGTGTTGCAAGGGATCAAAGCGCCATCACCAGTGGATGGAGAAGCGATTGATTTGTCTACTGTATTTGACATGTCTTTAGGTGGAAAGTATCGAATTGATGATAGTTGGTCTGCATTTGTACAGATCAATAATCTTCTGGGAACGAACTATGAGCGGTATTTGAATTACCCGGTAAGAGGTTTTACTGGAAAGATCGGTGTGATTTGGCGGTTTTAAGAAAAGATCATCTAAGTGAATGAATAGGTAGATCGCCTAGAAAATTGCGTCGTAACGAATCAAAAAGTTTTCTCAGGTTAAAATTAAGTTATATTTTAGCTGAATTAAGTGATAAATAGTAAACACCGACCTGACTTGCCTTTATCAATCACCTGTTTTTCATGCGTTATTGAGGATTTTTGGGGGTTATTAAGGTTTTTACTATCTTGTTTTTGACTAAATCAAATCTAATGGCTGACGACAAAAATCTAAACGAAGATCCAGAAGAGAATCATTTTGATGATGATGAGGATTTTGGTTTACCTGATCTAGAATACGATGAGCTTGATGACGATGGTGATGAACCAATGGATGACGAGCCATTTGATGACGAACTAGAAGAGGAAGTTGTTGAAGAAGAAGTTCCGGTAATTGAAGATACTCCTGAGCCTGT
>CAXEKM010000337.1:0-6512 GCA_963996645.1 uncultured Marinoscillum sp. | reverse complement strand
TTGTCAAGTTTTTCCTTTTTGGGGAAACCGGTGCGAGAAACCATTTTCACGCGATTTTCCCCTAGATATTTATTGGACACCCGGATAACATCCTCTTTGGTGATGTTTTGAATATTGGAGGGATATTGCAGCACATAGTCCCATGTCAGCCCTGCATTGAAAGAGCCGCCAATCAATGTGCCTCGCTCTTCCAGGTTTTCTAAACTTTCCTGGTAGGTTCGGCTAATTTCATTTTTAGCCGCTTGAAGCAATTCATCTGAAAATTCACCAGAATGCAGTTTATTGAGTGCATTTTCAATTTTTTTCTCAGCATTTCCAATACTCTGAACCAGGATTTTAGGAATGAAAAAGATCACATATGCGCCTGCATCGTTGTAAATAGAACTGAACGACCCTGCATAGATCATTTCATTATTCAATTCTATCTGATTGATGTATCCGGTTTCGCCTTCATTGTAGAGCAAATACTCCGCAACATCCATGGCGATTCGATCTGGGTGATTGTAAGGCACTGTTTGAAAACCAAGGAAACCAGCTTTGATTGGTGTGATTCTTACTTTTTCTAGTTGCTCCCCTACGATCGGCTTGGGTTCTGGCAGCCTGGTAACAGGTACTTCTTTGGCTTCCCAGTCACCAAATTTTTCTTTTATCGATCGTTTAGCAGATTCTTTGTCGAAGTTTCCGGTCAGGATCAAGGCCATGTTGCCAGGAACGTACTGCTTGTCATAAAAATCATACATTTTGGTCAGGGAAGGATTTTTCAGGTGATCGGTTGTACCCAAAACGGACCACTGTCCATATGGGAGGTTCGGAAAAATCAATTCCTGCATTTTTTCATACACACGTCGCTCAAAACTGTCTTCAGCACGATTTTTTTCTTCATAGACCACTTCCAGTTCTGATTGAAATGATCTGAAAACCGGGTTTTCGAATCGTTCTGCATAAATATCCAGCCATTTGTCGATTTCATGTGCCGGAAAGAAGTTGTGGTAAAAGGTCATTTCATACGTGGTGAACGCATTGACCTCTGTGCTTCCTATGCTCTTGAGTAGTTTGTCAAATTCATTGGGCAATCCGTATTCAGAAGCTTTGACTGCTTGCTCATTAATCGCTTGCTGTATGTTGGCTTTCGCAGATTCATCTTTCGCTACAGCTAGTTGTTCGTAGAGCAAGTTCACCGAGTCGAGATGTGGTTTTTCTAAAGCATAATTCCAGGTGCCCATTTCCTCTGTTCCTTTGAAGAGCATGTGCTCCAGATAATGCGCCATTCCTGTGGCAGAAGGGTCCTCATTCTTGGACCCAGCATTGACCATCACTGCTCCAAAGACCTTTGTAGCAGTGGTGTCTTCATTAAGAAAGACGGTCAGGCCATTAGGTAGCTGATAGGATTCTACTTGAAGTAGCGGATTGGTTTGAGAAAAGACCTGAATACTCAGGCAAATGGTAATCAACAGCGGGAAAATACGAATCATGCTAGTTTGGAAGTATTGTGAATGAAAGATAAGCTGTTTCGTCATGAAATAAGCGTTAACTTATGTGGACGAATAAAAAATCAACTGGCTATGCAATTTGACCTTCAAAAATCTCTTGAAATACTTGAGCGAACTCCTTCTGTTTTGACAGCATTATTAAAGGGCGTTTCTGATGATTGGACTCAAAACAATGAAGGTCCAGATACCTGGAGTCCTTTTGATGTACTGGGTCATTTGATTGTAGGAGAAAAAACAGATTGGATCCCTAGAACGGAAATCATACTCTCAGGCTCGAAGGAGCCATTTGCTCCATTTGACATGAAAGCGCAATTTGAAGCAAGTAAAGGCAAAACGATGGATGGTTTGTTGGAGGAGTTTTCCATTTTAAGAAATGAGAACATAGCTAAACTCAAATCTTTTGAATTAGACAAACAAAAACTCAATCAAGTAGGAACCCATCCAGCGCTAGGTGAAGTAACCTTGAGGCAGATGTTAGCTACCTGGACGGCACATGATTTAGGACATATTGCACAGATTTCCCGTGTGATGGCCAAGCAATACAAAGCGGAAGTTGGTCCGTGGATACAGTATTTGGGGGTATTGAAGTAGTCTATCCGATTTCTTAACAAATGGTAATTGTCATGATGTTGAGTCGAGCCAAATTTGATTCAATCAAAAATTAACATCATGAAAAAGGTATTATTAACTGGAGTTACAGGGTTTTTAGGTTCTCATACCGCCATTCAATTGTTGGAAAAAGGCTATCACGTTACGGGCACGCTGAGAAATATGAATAGGGCCAATTCTATCAAAGAGATTATTTCGAAATACACCTCAAAGATCGAAAACCTGGATTTTGCAGAGGCAGATCTGGAGGATCAGCATATTTGGGAGGATCTCTGCAAAGACAAAGATTTTGTGATGCATATCGCGTCTCCATTTCCTAGAGAGTTACCGAAGAATGATGATGAGCTTGTCAAACCAGCGAAAGCTGGAGTTCTAAACATATTGAAGGCATCGTCTAACCTTGGAGTAAAACGAATAGTGATCACTTCATCTACCGGAGCCATTGTTTACGGTAACTCCAAAGGAAGGCATAATGAATTCACGGAATCGGATTGGACAAATGTTGCCAATAAAAATGACACAACACCCTATTTCAGAAGTAAGACCATTGCTGAAAAAGCTGCCTGGGATTTTATTGAGCAAGATAAATCAGGGCTGGAACTTGTTACCGTCTGTCCAGGAGCCATACTCGGGCCCGTATTGGAACAAGATTTCGGTACATCGGCCAACATTGTCATCAAAGCTTTGGATGGCAGTTCTCCAGCTTTACCCAACATTGGTTTTGACATGGTAGATGTACGATCTGTTGCGGACTTGCATATTCGAGCGATGGAGAATCCTGTTGCGGCAAATCAGCGCTACATTGGCTCCTCTGGTTACTACAAGTTTAGTGAAGTGGCAGCTGTTTTGAGAAATGCTTATCCAAACAAAAAGGTACCAAAAATCACCTTACCAGACTTTGTGGTTCGCTTATTCAGCAACTTTGACAAAACTCTCAAACCAATTTTGATCGACCTGAGTGCCGAAAGAAGAGTCAATCACTCCAAAGCAGTCAACGAACTTGGGTGGAAACCGTTATCGATTGAGGAGGCAATTCTTTCTTGTGCCGCTTCTGTCATTAATCACGGAATCGTTCATTAAATGAGTAAACTAAGAGCCGTATTAGGGTTTGGTGGAATTTTAACCGAATCAGATATTGACCTGATGGTTCAGAATTTTCAGTTTCAGACATTAAAACCTGGAGAATCTTTTCACACCATAGGAAATGTCGCAAACAGACTGGGTTTTGTGGAGAAAGGAGCACTTAGGGTGTTTGGTTATGGAAGTGAAGGGTTGGAAGTGGTCAAGTATTTTGTTCGTCCGAACCAATTTGCCGTGGATCTGGAAAGCTATTATAGTTTGAAACCTAGCGAAACGGGAATTGAGGCAGTACTAGATACTGAAATATATTCAGTGAAAAGAAGTGTTTGGGATCAACTAAACGAACAAGTTCCCAAACTTTTCTTGCTGAGCAAGTCATTGACTGAGGCTAATCTGTTGAATAAAATCAAGGACAATGATTTCCTCAACTTTGGTACAGCAAGTGAAAAATACAGGGAATTTGTGAGAAGATATCCAGATTTGGCGCTTTCGGTTCCACAACAATTCATTGCTTCTTATTTGAAGATAACTCCACAATCGTTGAGTAGAATTAGGAGTCAGATGTCCAAATAGATTCCCTTAGAATTTCATGGAATTAGTCAATGAAACGGTATCCTGCAAGAAAATTCAGGGAATGACGAATCAGGCAAATAAAAAAGCCCCAGACAATCATGTCCGAGGCTTGACCGAAAGACTTTTATCTTAAGTTTATTTGGTATCTGCTTTTTCGATTTTTCTGGTAATGAAAAAGCCTGTGACTAATCCAAGTCCTCCAAAAATGAAGACACTTGACATGACATAGACTTCAATATGTTGATTATGTCTAGCACCTAAAGCATCTCCAATAGTCCAACCCAGGAAAATGCCCAGGCCGATACCCATAAATAACAAAGCAATATTCAAGATGAACTTGGCGATAGAGAACGGCGTTGATTTGCGCTCGAAAAGGCTGGCGTCGGCTCCCTTCTCTATCATGAGGAGGCGTTCCTTGTTTCTTGTAGTAAAAAATACATAGGCAATTCCGAAGACCATTGCGAAAAATACCAGGAATACGATCATTACTTCCATATCAGTCGATTTAAGTTTTTGTGATTTGCCCTTATTGACTACACGGTTTCAGAACTGGTTACAACTTTTTTTAAAAAAGTGTAACCGGCCGTATCTTAGGGTAGTCTAACCTTACAAATGCACCAAACCGAAGATACCTATTTGATTGAGCAGATCCTGGCTGGGAATACCCGTGCCTTTGGAGATCTGGTGGATCAGTATCAGGTACGGGTGTATAATTTTGTGCTCAACATCATGCGCAATGAAGAAGATGCGCATGAAGTAGTTCAGGACACGTTTTTGAAGGTGTATAAATCGCTCAATACGTTCAGAGGAGAATCGAAATTGTCCACTTGGATGTTGAGGATCGCCTATTTTGCCTGTATGACTCGCTTGAGAAAGATAAAGCCTGTTTTGGTAGACATAGAGAATCACTCCTCGAGTTTCGAAGGCAACAATGTCCATGATCAGGCCGAGTTGGGTGACATGCGTAGCGTCTTAGCACAAGCTCTTAAGGGTTTGACCGAAGACGAAAAGGGAATTGTAACGTTGTATTATTACAATGAGCAGTCCATCAAGGAGATTTGTGAGATTACGGGATTGAAAGATTCCAATGTGAAAATCATCTTGCATCGATCTCGTAAAAAAATGAATGAAGTATTAAGAAAAGTAGGGATAACCGAATGGGTATCATGAAAAATAACGAAGACAATAAACTACAGGATGATTTGATTAGAGACTTGTTCCGAAAGTCCGAGTCTTTACCAAACATGAGTTTGAAAGAACAAATTATGCTCAACATTGAAGCATCAGAGTCTTCAGTTATGGAGTATGAGCCTGTCATTAGCAAAAAGGTATTGTGGATAATCGGAGCTGGTTTTACATCATTGATCGCTTATCTACTCTTGTGGTTTAAAGGTTCATCTGGCAAATCATATTTAGATGTGCAGTGGCCTTCTATTGACATTACAGTTTCAGTAGACTGGTTTTCTAAACTGAATACTGCGTTTGAAGGCATTCATTTAGAAATGCCAGAATTACCTTTTACCGCATTGGCGGCCATCTTAGCGATCATGGTTATGGGATTCTCTTTTATGATAAGCTATCGCATGAGAGCCCTTCAATAGTCGTTAACATATCATTTGACCTCTTTAACACTTCATTAACAGTCATTCCGTTTGGTTTCACGTTTCTTAGTGGAAATCAAAAACCAAACTATAATGAAACCTATCCTATTTGCAGCGGCGCTTGCTGTTGCCAGTTCGCTCACGGCTCAAAATGCCGAAACCTATGTAAATAAGAGTGAAGAAACCCATCTATGTGGTCCTGTGACGATTACCGATTTGATAAATCACGGTGACGGCTGGTACCAGCAACATTATGATGAATTTGAAACTCAGCAGGAATCGCATTCCTGGAAAAAGCAATTGAAAAACACTCAAGTGGATATTTATTTGGGTTCCTGGTGTGGTGATAGCAAAAACTGGGTGCCACAATTCGTTCATCTTTGGGATGAATTAGGACTAGACAGAGACCAGCTTAATATCGTTGCGCTTTATGATGGTGAAGAAAAATACAAGCAAGGACCTAATCATGAGGAAAAAGGATTGGGCATTCATCGGGTCCCGACGTTCATTTTTAAAGAAGACGGCCAGGAAATTGGACGAATCGTCGAGTTTCCAGTCACTGATCTGGAAACAGATCTGGCTCAAATGGCTCTTGGATATCCAGTTACTCCAAATTATCGAGCGGCTACATATATTCAAGAATCCCTAAACATGATGTCTGTTGATGAATTCTATAAAGACGCTAACGCTCATTTTTATCACATATACAAACGTGTGAGTAAAAGTGCAGAATTGAATACACTCGGTTATGTCTATTTGCGAAGTGGGAGGATAGACGAGGCTTTACTGGCTTTTAATTTCAATACTTACCTTTTTAAAGATAATCCCAATGTGTTCGATAGTTATGGGGAGGCATTGGCTATTTCTGGTGATACTTCAAACGCTATTACTAATTACAAAAAAGTGCTTGAATTGGACCCGGACAATGAAAATGCGCTGAAACAGTTGGCATTGTTAAAGGCAGAAACAGAAAATCAATAAACTGATGAAAGTGCTGGATGAATCAGTCATACAGCGCTTTTTTTACTGCCTCATCTAAAAGATATACAGCTCCTCTTCCGGTACCCTCCAGAGCTAAACGAACAGTACCATGATCAACCACGAAGTTGGTAGGGAAAGTAGAGATACCAAACTTAGGAATAGTTTGATCTACTGCGGA
>CAXEKM010000336.1:0-7697 GCA_963996645.1 uncultured Marinoscillum sp. | reverse complement strand
GATTTCCTCCATCTGAATAATCCGAGTAAGCAACAGGTTCATAGGATCCAAAATACACTTCAAACCATGTATCAGAAGCACCGCTTCCAGACACTGAGGCATTGAATGCATACTCTTTACCAGCAATCACTTCAATTGGCTGATAGAAACCAGCGTGACCCCAGCCGCCACCGATTCCGGTCATTTTACCATCTGCTATACTGAAAGAAACACCATCAGTAATCGTAAAGACTGTCCAGGCATCCGGATCATCCATTCTTCCACCTACTACGATGTTTCCAGCTGCAGGATCACTAGTCGCTACATTCACTAGCTCCACGTCAGAAGTATCCGATCCGCTATTAGAAACAGTTACTAATTGAATCTCATAATCACCAGCATCTGGTAAAAACAAGGTATCCACTGCAGTTCCCTGACTGAATCCATTTCCTGAATTCCATAGTGAAATAAATGCCCCATCTGTGGTATTTGTCAACACATACGTATTGTTCTCACCTGCAACGGGCTCAACAGTAAATGTGGCAACCGGCGGCTGACCTCCCAGAGATAAATCTTCGTTTTCAGGAAAACAGCCAGCCACAGTCACAGCTATCAGTCCTACCAATAATATCTTAATATTTTTCATTGCTAAATTCATTTGAGTGTCCGATTAAAGGGTTCCTCCGTATTCTGCATTTTGCTGCAAAGCAGTGTTTTCAAGCTCAAGTAATGGAATTGGCAACACCTCATGTTTACCAGCCTCAAAACCTGAAGCTCCAAGCACTGATGGAGCATCTCCCCAACGCACCAAATCAAACCATCTATGACCTTCACCTGCAAGCTCCATTCTTCTTTCATGCTTAATTGCATCTAGAGAAACTGCCACAGAACCTAGTCCTACTCGTGCTCTTACCGCATCAAGCAATGACTGAGCTCTGGCTGTATTTCCACTACCTCTGACAAGCGCTTCCGCTTCCAGCAAGTAGGTATCAGCCAAACGAATGTCATATTTATTCTGATCGAAGTTTCCTTCTATTACTCCTCCTTCATTTCTATCTGAAGTAAGCGAGGTGAATTTTTCCAGGAAGAAACCAGTATTTTGATAACCTTTCTCATATTCTACCGAACCTGCATCCTCTAATGCTTGAAGGTTCGCAATGGTCTCATCATATCTTGGATCACCTTGCATAGCCGCTTCTAATTCAGGAGTTACCACATTGAAACTCCATCCTGAATTGTAATCCGGAGCAGCTGGATCGATCTTGTTATAGCCACGCGGATTTAACATGATATTTAACCAGTTACCTTCTGTACAGGAGATACAACCCCAGTCACCCCAGTTGGAAGCTCCCGTATGATTGATTTCGAATATGGATTCACTATTGTGCTTGTTATCAAATACCCACAAGTCACCAAAGTCAGCCATTAACTGATAACCGTATTGACTTGTGCCTCCTGGTGTACCATTTACTTGCTCTAACTGAGCTGCAGCCTGACTGAATTTCTCTTGTTGCAAGTAAACTTTACCAAGCAATGCTCTTGCAGCTCCCTGGGTAGCACGACCACCTTCGGTTTCTGCAGGAACTGATGTAGGCAAATGCTCAATTGCAGCTAGCAACTCTTCTTCCATGAAGGTGTAAACCTCTGTTGGGTCCGCTTGAAGCACATCATACATTTCAGAAGTAGAGATTGGCTCTCTGAACAATGGCACATTCTCAAAGAATCGAACTAAATCAAAGTAGAACCATGCTCTTAAAAACTTTGCCTCAGCCATGTATCTAGCCTTCAGGTTTTCATCCATTGGGACATCTGGCAATTTCGAAATGATCACATTCGCTCTGAATATCCCAGAAAACCCTTTTGACCAAAGTGACTCTTGAGGACCATTGGCTGGATCCAATGTGTAGTTATTCCAAACCTGAATGGCTGTAATATCTGAGGAATTACCTCCACCAGCATAACAGTCATCAGAAGCGGCATTGGTAGCCAAGAACTTGTCGATATACGGGCCAGTTACTCCACCTACATTATCATACACTGCAATTAATCCAGCATATGCTTCTTCTGCATTTCTGTAGTAGTTATCCTCCAGGGCAGTACCCTTAGGCTCTACTTCCAAAAACTCTTCTCCACAAGCTGAAGCGATCAACACTACAGCCAGCATGAATGAATATATTTTGATGAAATTTTTCATGTTAATCTGTATTTATTGATTAGAAACTGAAGTTTAAACCAAGCATATAAGTACGTGCCTGAGGGTAAACACCACGGTCAATACTCATAACACCGCCACCGATCTCAGGATCATATCCTGTGTATTTAGTGAATGTCAATAAGTTTTCAGCCATTAGGTAAACTCTCACCTTATCAATCCCAGCATTGCTTAGCAAAGAAGTTGGCAGATTGTAACCAAACTGTACCGTCTTGAATCTGAAGTAGTCCCCTTTCTCTAGATAGAAATCAGAAGGATTTGCAAAGTTTCCATTAGGATCTGAATCAATCAATCTTGGATAATCTGTAGAAGTACCTTCTCCTGTCCATCTGCCTAAAGCAGCATTTTGATAGTTCGCATTAGAAACATCCAATCTTCTAAGTCCCTGGAAGATCATGTTTCCAGCAACACCCTGACCGAACACAACCAAATCGAATCCTTTGTAAGCAAGATTCACAGTCAAACCGTACGTCCAGTTCGGAGTAGGGTCGCCAATGAACGTTCTGTCAGCTTCTGTAATCTCTCCATCTCCGTCAGTGTCTTGCCACATGAAGTCACCAGGCTTTGCATTTGGCTGAATCATACCGCCTTCTGCATTGGTATAGTTTCTCACATCGTCCTCATTTTGGAAAATACCTAGACTTTGGAAACCGTAGAACGAGTTAATTGCTTCACCTACTGCAGTTCTCGTGATTGGATATCTACTTGCCTGGAATGATTGACCACCAGAAAGGTATTCAACACCAGTACCCAGGTCAGTTACTTCATTTTCCAGGTAAGAAACATTACCATTTACACCTATGTACAAATCACCAATATTCTTTCTATATCCAAGCTCCAGCTCAATACCACGATTTTCCATAGTAGCTACATTGGCAGCAGGATTGCTAATTGCTCCAACATAAGCTGGAATCCTTGGATTCATCAACATGTCGCTAGTCACTTTCTTGTACCAGTCAAATGTCACTGTTACATCATGGAAAACAGACGCTTCAAAACCTACGTTGATCTGAGAAGTAGATTCCCATTTCAAGTCAGGGTTTGAAGGAGAGTTTGGACTCACACCATTGTAATAAGCCCCAGTAGTTCCAAATGCATAGTTTCTTCCACCACCTACTGTAGATAAGTAAGCAAAGTCACCAATATTGTCGTTACCAACAACTCCGTATCCACCACGAACTTTCAAGAAGTTTACCACATCATTTTTAGGCCAAAATGCTTCTGAAGAAGTTACCCATCCTAATGACATAGAAGGGAAGAAACCATACTTGTTGTTGGATCCAAATCTTGATGAACCATCACGTCTCAAAACTGCCGTTAATAGGTATTTCTCATCGTAATTGTAATTCATACGAGCAAAGATGGAACTTACCTTGTGTTGCGCTCCTTCGTAACCACTTGCTGTGATCTGATCAGCAGGAATGCTGTAGTTCATAGAAGCACTCTCAAAATCAGTTGCTGGAATGTCTCTATACGTCACTCCTATACCTCTGGAATTATTATCCATATAAGCTCCCTGACCTAAAAGCACACTTACATTATGAGCTGCAAAATCTCTAGTATAAGAAACCGTGTTCTCGACATTGTAATTCAAACCACGATTGCTTCCTCTGTAGAATGAGTTAGTAGAGTTCACATTAGAAGAGTTCAACCAGAATACTGGAGTATATGACTCTGATCCCCAGAAAGCAAGTTTCACACCAAGACTTGATCTGAATTTCAAACCTTCGATAGGCGCTACTTCAAAAAAGGTATTACCGATCACATTGTCACTCCAGCCATAGTTTCCTTGTCTGGTTTGAATATAAGCAAGCGGGTTAGTCATTTCCTGACCAACGATAGTCGATATGCCATAAGGGTTTCCATTGGCATCACGCTGTATACCTGGATTGTTATACGGAGCACCGTTTGCCGCTGCACCGGTTACAACCAATTGCGTAATTGGATCAAGGTTAATGGCCGAACTTAATGGCCCACCGAACTCACTATTGGTATTACCTAATCCAACCGATTTTTCACGTGCATATCCAAGGTTCTCACCAAAAGTCAACCACTTGGTGATTTTATGAGTTGAGTTTACTCGCACATTATATCTCGTGTATTGAGAAATGTCTGATGCTACGATACCTTCCTGATCCCAATATCCGAAAGAAGTATAGAAAGTAGAGATATCATTACCTCCACTGAAACTTAGTTCATGGTTTTGCTTGATAGCTCCATCATTAAAAATAGCTTCTTGCCAATCTGTACCTTCACCAAGACTTGCTGGATTACTGAACTGAGGTGCTTTACCCGCAGCAATAAGTGATTCATTTCTAAGTGTTGCGTATTCAGTAGCGTTTAGTAAATCCAACTTTCTGGCAGGAGCAGAAGTACCTACAAATCCATTGTAGTTCACTTTCATACTTCCTTTTTGTCCCTTCTTAGTAGTTACAAGGATTACACCAGCTGCTGCTCTTGCACCATAAATAGCCTGAGATGCAGCATCTTTCAAAACTTCGATTGACGCAATGTCTGATTGGTTTAAGTATCCAATACCTCCATTGTCCACAACTACTCCATCCACAACCCAAAGAGGGTCATTGTTATTCAATGAAGTAATACCACGCACACGAACCGTAGCTGAAGATCCTGGCTGTCCAGAGTTGGCAGCAATGGTCAAACCAGAAGTACGTCCTTGAAGTGCTTGCTCCACTCTGCTTATCGGCATTGATTCCAGATCTGAAGCTTTGATACTAGAGATAGCACCAGTTACTACACTTTTCTTTTGTGTACCATAACCTGTTACCACCACTTCTTCCAATGACTGAATGTCAATTTCCATGGCAACGTTGACTACACTTTGTCCATTAACGGAAACTTCTTGAGTAGCAAAACCTACAAATGAAAAAATAAGTCGTGCTCCGTCTGCAGGCACATTGAGCTGATACATACCATCAATATCAGTAATGGTACCATTGGTAGCTCCTTCTACCAGAACAGTCACACCTGGCAAAGTCTCACCAGTTTCTTTGTCTGTCACCGTTCCTGTCACTTTAACTTCCTGGGCATTGGTTACTCCCCAGAATAGCGAAAGACCGAATACCGTTAAGAGCCTAATCAAGCTCTTGAACTCGGGTAAAATTTTCAATCTCATATTTATCAGGTTTATTATGAATGGTTAATTGTTAGAATCTCAAAAGACTGAGTCTTTCTTGATCAATTCCTCAATACCAAATATAGATTCTCTGATTAGTGATATTGAATTTCAGACTACACTTTGACTACTTCACTATCACAGGGTACTCGCCAGCACTACTTCATCGATATTTAAAGACTGTATATCAAATACTTAAATGATATTTTTAGAAGCTTAAACAACAAATAACTCGTCATCCACTCGCCAAAACTCCCTTAGAATAATACAATTTGTTCGGCTTTTGATAAGTACCCCCTTCAAATCAGGGCCTCAACGCCCTACGCATGACTTAAGAAAGAACTTAACACGCAGTGTGTGTTAAGAAATACTCAAAATGATGGAAGAAAAATTAAGAAAATAGGAGAATGTCAATGCAAGAACCTGCCAACGTTGAGAGAATGGTACTTTTTGAAGAAATATACCTGCAACAATTGTCAGTGCTGAACTAAAAGTTTGGACGATATTATACCTCCATTTTGTGAAAACATTCGAATGATGTACAATCCATCAGAAAAATCGGACACCGCAATCTCTAATTCTTGAAGATGTTGAGAAATGTTTTTCTCATAGACAACCTGATGATTGATATTAGAAATGATAATCCGATGAATATTTTCTAATCCAGAAATTGACACCCTTGGGTCTGCAGGAATTGGATATATTTCAATTCGCTCTTTATCTGAGATAACTTTCAATGGTTCTTTTGGCAATTGAATATCCAACCAATTAAGATTGAAGCCGTCAACTAATACTACCAATCTTATTGTATGCTTCCCTTCGGACAATTCTAAATCCCAGCCCATATTCTCCCAATCTTGCCAATCACCTGTAGAAGGTAGAAAAACATCCAAAACGCCCACATCATCCAACTTCACACCGAGTTTTCCTTGTCGAATTGCCGCATAGCGTAAATTGAAGTTATATTCCCCAGCCTCCGAAACATCAATATTATACTCTAGAAAGTCTCCCGGCACTAAATAACCTACGTTGATTTCGTTTTTACCTTCTGAGCAAAGCTCCAACTGAACACCATACATTTGCTGATAGGCTTCCGCCTCTATTTTAGCAGGAATTGAGACATAAGCTTCGGCATCATGAACTGGCATATTTACATAAAATTCACCAAGTTCTGTGAGCTGACCATTTGCCCCAAGGATAGAGATAAATGGTCCATCTCCCCTTCCTGTAAACCAGGCATACTTTTCTACATTTGGATGATTTTCCATTTGATCTACAGCATTGATCAAGAAACTCTTTTGCTGATCTAAACTGATATTGTCCTGATCCCAACAAGCTATTTCCGTCACCCAAATTGGCAGATTGTATTTAGCAAATTGATCCAAATACCAATCTAAGCCACCACACCCGTACCAATGAACAGCGATATAATCAACCTGGCAATCCTGACATTCATCAAAAAAATCATCTAAATATTCAATGGGGTCTGAATAAGTGACCCCATTTTCTGAAACACAGTTTCCACAATAATTCACCGCAGGGCCAATAATTTTTAAATCAAACTCCTGGGCAATTTGCTCAAGCTTAGGCCATGCAGCCGCCACTTCTGAAGGAGTCATATTGGCTTGATCTGTGAAATTTGGCTCGTTGAAGCCTAATACATATTCAATCTGAGGGTTGGAAGACAAGAATGAACGCATGCCTTCCACATCAAAATCTCCATTCCAGGCCATAGGAACATAAGCCACATCGAAATCTTGAAAACTCTCTCGAAGTGCCTCATCAGGAAGGTGATACCAATTGTACCACCAACTGATGCTTGATTCTAACTCGAGCATATCCGCTTGAGAATGATGACCATAAGCCATACCGCGCTTACCACTCTTCTGTGCAAAAACAGTAACAGAAACAATTAAAGCAACTATACAGAAATATAAACGCACTATTCGATAATGATTTTCCCTTTAAAGTGATCGTTCTTTGCCCACGCATTGACGAGATAAATACCCCTTCGCAACTGATGAACTTCAACTGAGGCCCCATTTTCGATCTGCTGTTCTTTCACAATTTTACCATCTAGAGATACAATCTGTACTTTCACAAGCCCCTTCACATCAGGCAAATGCAGCTCAAATGAATCCTTCACGGGATTTGGATACAGATTTAATTGTCTGACAGGATCAGACAAAGGACCTCCAAGTGATGTCAATTGAAACCAGTTAATATTGAACTCTGGATCAAGAATTTTCAATCGCAATATTCCTCGAGACTCCTCCAAATCAATCGTACCAGATACGGTCTGCCATGTTTGCCACCCTCCTGTTATCGCCACTGCTACGTCTCCTTTATTCATTACAGAACCATCATCAG
>CAXEKM010000335.1:0-5889 GCA_963996645.1 uncultured Marinoscillum sp. | reverse complement strand
CTTTTTTCCTGGTTTATTACTTCCTGGGATTAAAGAGACAAGTGTGGAAGGTCGTGTTGCCGTATGGTTTGATTATTTCACTTTTGGTTTATCCTTATTTCTGGATGAATTCAGAAGATGCAGCAGGATTGATTGTGTCTACAGATGGACCAAAACCAGCAAGTAAGGAATCACTTATGGGAATAGGTGTGGATATTACATCTTATAAGAACTACGATATTGCTGGGCCATTTTTAGACCCGTTTGTTTCTGAAAGAAAAATAGAGCAGCTGGATTACTTCGATGGGGTTTCTGGATTGTATTATGGTATTACTTCCTCTGAACCTGATCTGATTTACGATGAGGCTGAAGTAGTTTCTATCCTTTTTCAGAGGTTTCCCAAATTCGCTAAAGCTTATGAGCAATCAGCTGCTAATCATTACAAGAAAATCAGCAACTGATTTTATCTACTCTTCTCTGGTGTCTTCCTCCTTCAAACTCCGTGTTAAGGAAAGTATCAACAATTGTTTCTGCCAGTTCATAGGCAGTCCATCGAGCTGCTAAACATACTACATTAGAGTTATTGTGCTGACGAGTAACAGCTGCTAAATCAGTATCCCAACACAATGCTGCTCTTATTTGCTGATGTTTGTTGGCAGTAATGGTTACACCTTGACCTGACCCACAGATCAATACTCCAAAATCATGATCACCCTTTTCGATAGAATCACAAACAGGGTGTACAAAATCCGGATAATCAGCCGAATCAGCCGAAAATGGTCCAAAGTCTTTTACCTCATATCCTTTTGATTCAAGGAATTTCACCATTTTCTCTTTGTGATAATATCCGGCATGATCGCCTCCGATTGCTATTTTCTTACTCATCGACTTTTTGGAGTTCTGTGGATTGTTCTTTTTTAATTACTCTAGCTGAAATAAAGATACTGACCTGGTACAAGCCAAATAATGGCATAGCGATCAATATCTGACTAAATGGATCTGGAGGTGTCAGCATAGCACCTAGTATCAGAATAACAATGATCGCATGTTTTCTATAGGTTCTCATCACCTCTGGAGTGATAAGACCTGCTCTAGTGAGAAAATATACAACAATTGGTAGCTGAAATAAAATCCCACAGGCAAGCACCAAAGTAATTACCGTAGATACATAAGAAATGATATCAAATTCATTCAGAATACTAGGATCTAACTGGTAGTTTGCCAGGAAATTGATGGAAATTGGAGTTACTACAAAATACCCGAAGAGCACACCAATAATGAATAGCATACTCACGAAGAAAGTAGCACCGCGAGCAGCTTTTCTTTCCGTTGGGTATAGGCCAGGTTTTATAAACCTCCATATCTCCCAAAAGGCATATGGAAAAGCACATATAATACCTACAACAAAGGAGGAAGTCACGTGCATTGAAAACTGCCCCGTCATTTTCCTGCTTTGGATAATGAATGGGAGCTCATCAATACAAAGAGCCTCTGATTTTAAAATTTCTGATAGTCTACATAACATTTCATAGGTCCAGAAATCAACACGACTTGGACCTAATAGGATGGTATGAAATACTAAATTTTTTGCAAAAAATGCAGCTACGGCAAAGACCATAATGGCCCCTAATGACCTTATCAAGTGCCACCTGAGCTCTTCCAGGTGGTCCAGAAAGCTCATCTCTACCTCTTCCTCTATCTGATCTAGGGGCATATATGCTTATGAGTATAATGGGAAGTTTTTCATCCACTCGTTAATAGCAGACTTCACTTCTTTCAATTTAGATTCGTTTTCATGGTTACTCAACACTGCATCTATGAAATCAACAGTTTTAGCCATGTCTGTTTCTTTCATTCCTCTAGTGGTGATAGCCGCCGTGCCTACTCTGATACCAGAGGTGATGAACGGAGACTTGTCATCGAAAGGTACCATGTTTTTGTTAACGGTAATATCTGCTTGAATCAACGCATTTTCAGCATCCTTACCGGTAATACCTTTAGATCTTAGGTCTAACAACATTAAGTGATTGTCTGTTCCACCCGAGATCAAATCATATCCTTTGTCAATGAAAGCTTGCGCCATCACTTTAGCATTCTTCTGAACTTGTAGTACGTAATTCATATAATCGTCAGATAGAGCTTCACCAAAAGCAACAGCTTTGGCAGCGATGATGTGCTCCAATGGGCCTCCTTGAGTACCTGGGAAAACACCAGAGTCAAGAATAGAACTCATTTTTCTAACCACACCTTTTGGAGTAGTGATACCAAATGGATTGTCATTATCTTCTCTCACCATGATCAAACCACCTCTTGGTCCTCTCAATGTTTTGTGAGTAGTGGTTGTTACAATATGGCAGTGATCTAATGGATCGTTCAATAATCCTCTTGCGATAAGTCCTGATGGGTGAGAGATGTCTGCTAATAAAACAGCACCTACCTCGTCAGCAATTACTCTAAATCTTTCGTAATCCCAGTCTCTGGAATAAGCGGAAGCACCACAGATGATCATTTTTGGCTGAACTTTTTTAGCAGTTTCTTCTACCACGTCCATATTGATCAATCCAGTTTCTTTCTCTACACCGTAGAAATGTGCGTTGTAGTATTTACCAGATAGATTCACTGGTGAACCATGAGAAAGGTGTCCACCGTGAGATAGGTCAAAACCTAAGATGCTATCACCCGGCTGTAGACAAGCTAAAAATACTGCAGCATTTGCCTGAGCTCCAGAGTGTGGCTGTACGTTTGCCCAGCTAGCACCAAACAATTCTTTGATACGCTCAATAGCCAAAGTCTCAACCTGATCTACTACTTCACAACCACCATAGTATCGTTTACCTGGTAGACCTTCAGCATATTTATTCGTCAATACACTCCCTGCAGCTTCCATCACTTGTGGTGATGTAAAGTTTTCAGAAGCAATCAATTCGATGCCTTCGATTTGTCTCTTCTTTTCTGCTTCAATTAATGCAAAGATTTGTTCGTCTCTTTTCATGTCCAATGTAGTTGTACCAGCGTATCGATTTTGCGGGTAGGTGGTTTAGTAATTGAGCGGCAAAATTAACGGAAGAGTCTCATTTTACCAATCTGAATTTTGCTCGTTATTCTAAATGCAAAAGGTTATTTTAGCTTTTCAATTATTGAGATGCGTGAGATGCTAGATGAGCTAAGAAAACAGATAGACCAAATAGATGATGAGCTTATAAAATTGCTCAACGGGAGAATGGACATTGTGAAGAAAGTTGGAGAACTCAAACGCAATGATAAAAGTGCTATTTACCGACCTGAAAGAGAGAAAGCCATTGTGGATAGACTTGAAGCAAATAGCAATGGAATATTGAGTAGAGCAGCTATTGAGGCCATATTTTTTGAGATTTTTGCGGTTAGTAGAAATTACGAGTTACCTGAAAGAATCGCTTACCTGGGACCTGAAGGGAGTTTTACTCATCAGGCAGCTGAGAGCAGATATGGCGCGATGAGTGACTACATTCCATTGGATACTATTCCTTCTGTTTTTGAAGCAGTCAAAACATCTCGTGCTCGATTTGGGGTAGTTCCGATTGAAAACAATCAAGAAGGTACCGTACAGGAAACCATTGATTTATTAGCTCAACATAAATTAACCATTGCAGCTGAAATCGTTTTACCGATCCATTTTGCTTTTGCCAGTAAAGAGGATAATCTGGAAAATGTGAAAGTCGTGTACTCTAGAGATATTGCTTTCCGTCAGTGTAAGAACTTTTTAAATGACTACTTCAAGCATGATGTGAAGTTGGTTCCGGTAAGTTCTACCAGTAGAGCTTGTCAAATGGCAGGTGAGGAAGAAGGTGCTGCTGCTATCTGTGCACCAATCGCTGCACGTCAATATGGCTTGCCGATACTTTATCAGAATATTCAGGACTCTGCGGATAATCAAACACGTTTCTTGATCATTAGTCAGAATTTTGTGAATCAAATGAGCGGTCAAGACAAGACTTCAGTGATTGCGAAACTTCCAGATGAACCAGGAGCTCTTGTGAGATTCTTACAAAACTTCCAGAATGCAGGAATTAACCTTTGTAAAGTAGAAAGTAGACCTGCTAAAAAAGGAACCACGTTCAAATATGTATTTTTCGTTGAGTTTGAAGGTCACTTCCATGATGAGAAGGTCCAAAACACGATTAGACCATATGCTGACGATATCATGTGGCTGGGTAGTTACGTGCAGTTGTGCTAATTAATTAGCGATTTTCCAGGTGAGTGATATTTGTGTGTAATCATTAGAAATATCACTCATCTGAAGATAAGCATCATAATCACGGATTTTAGTCAAACCCTTGCTGTATCTGAAGTTTACATCCAGAAAGTAAGAGATGCTCAAACTAACACCTAAGGTAGCGGACAGCTCAAACCTTTTGTCAAAATCGTCCAAGAGCTTAACATGTTCTTCAGGGTAGGTATTTTGTGCCTGCATGAGAAAGGCGGGCTCTAATCCAGCATTAAGTTTCACAAAGCTTAATGGATAATAGTCTATTAAGACAGGCATGTTTGCATAATGTAGTCTATACTTAACGGAATCAGTATTGGCATTGCCTCCTTTTAAAACATATCCTGGCTCGATAGTTAGTCCAAGTGGAGAATTATCAAATTCAGAGCAGATAACCATGCCGAATGTGGAAGAATGAAAGGTTTCCATGTCTATGGTTGATTCATTTTCTCCATTCATTTGAGGCATTATATATCCTGTCTTAATTCCGAAATAGGACTCTTGGGCAGACACGGACAAAAGTGTGAGTATAAACACACAAGAAACTAGTGCTTTCATTCTGGGCGATGATTAGTTTTGAAAAAATTAAGGCTTCGGCGAAATTACCAATTTCTCTGATCTATTTTATTCGCACATAAAGGAATTATCCAGTGGCTAAAACAAAAACAACTTTTTACTGTCAAAATTGTGGAGCAAATTCACCAAAATGGTTGGGAAAATGTCCGGCCTGTGGAGAATGGAATACCTATGTGGAGGAAGTTGTATCAAAATCTTCATTAGCCTCGGAGAAAGAAATTTGGCAGGATGAATCCAGAAAAAGAAATAAGCCTACCAAAATACAGGAGTTGCAATTTGACAATCATAGTCGAATTGAAACAGGAAGTGGAGAACTAGATCGTACGCTCGGAGGAGGAATTGTACCAGGTTCTTTGGTGCTAATTGGCGGTGAACCGGGAATTGGGAAGTCCACCTTATTGCTCCAGATGGCTATTCAAATGAAAACAGTCAAAACGCTCTATGCTTCTGGAGAGGAGAGTTTGGAGCAGATTAGGATGCGAGCTGAGCGAATTGGAATAGATGCTGAAAATTGCTACTTACTAGCAGAAACAGCCTTATCTGATATTTTAACTCATGCTGCTCAACTCAAACCAGATGTGTTGATCATTGACTCTATTCAGACCTTGTATACAGACAATATTGAAGCTTCTGTTGGATCAATCTCTCAAGTCAGAGAATGTACTGGGAAGTTGATGAAATACGCGAAGCAAACCAATGTCCCTGTATTCTTGATTGGTCATGTGAATAAAGATGGGGCTATTGCTGGACCTAAGGTTTTGGAACATATGGTGGACACTGTCTTACAGTTTGAAGGAGATCGTCATCTGTCTTACCGAATATTAAGAACTTCAAAAAATAGATTCGGGTCCACTTCTGAACTCGGTATTTATGAAATGCGCGAATCTGGATTGCGTGAGGTAACTAATCCTTCAGAAGTGCTCATCTCACCTCGGGATGGTTTCCTGAGTGGAGTCGCTATTGGAGCGACATTGGAAGGGAATAGGCCTCTTTTGATTGAGGTACAATCATTAGTAAGCCCCGCCACTTATGGTAATCCACAAAGAAGTACCACGGGTTTTGATGTTAAGCGTCTTAATATGCTGTTAGCT
>CAXEKM010000334.1:0-7360 GCA_963996645.1 uncultured Marinoscillum sp. | reverse complement strand
TCATAGCTATAGGAGTCAATAACTAACCTAGTATTATCATCAGATCCGTCATCAGCAATTAGCAATTCAAAATCCCGAAATTCCTGATTTAAGATACTCTCAATCGCTTCTGTGATATAATTCTCTGCATTATATGCCGATAGGAGCACAGAGAGTCGGGGGTTAACCATTTCTCAACCAATTTAGAATTTGCTTTGGAATCAGATTTAATCGAAGGTAATATTGAAACAACCTGGTAGTGAATATTTTTTCCTCGATGGCCAATTTCATCAACTTTCGTATTGATTGATAATCAAATTCCTTATAAAAATCATAGCACAATTCATCGGCCAACATCGACACGAGTCTTTCATGATTAACTTTCACCTTAACATCCGGGAGTTTCAGGTCTATATGCTTCGTTATCTTCTCAGACAACAATTGATCAAACAACGTGAATTCAGGCAATACATGTTTCATTACACCCATCCTAAGTTTCCATCGTTCTTTTATAAACTCTGCAGGTAATCCTACTGTTTTCGATTCTGCATGCAACCTAAACCTGGCGAGAACTTTATCAACTTTATCAATTTTACTCAAGCCATTACCCATGATATAACTAATCCATAAATGCGTATCCATTAAATAGTGAAACTGCACTCCAATTGGAAGCAAAGGTTTGAGGGCTTCCATACGCCAAAAAGTAGAAGGTTGATATATCACTCCATGTAACAAATTTTTCTCTATCTGAGAGTATACAATGGAACCATTCCTGACTTGTTCCTGCCCATCTTCGAAATAAAGTTCTCTACCTGAAACTATATCTATATTGGGATCATCAAACCTTTCAGCCAAATAATGAAGTGTTTCCGACTCCAATAAATCATCACTATTTAACCAATTAAAAACATCCCCAGTACAATAACTAATTCCTTTATTAATTGCATCACTCTGTCCATTATCCGGTTCTGACACCCAATATTTCAGAAATTTCTCATATTTCTTAATGACATGGATGGTATTGTCTGTACTTCCGCCATCAATTACTATATATTCAAGATTTGAATACTTTTGATCTAGAACAGAACAAATCGTCTCTTCAATAAATTGTCCTTGATTAAAAGAAGGAGTAACTATTGAAATTTTAGGCTTCATTTTTTTTAGATCCTATGCTTAACAATATTCCATAAAATGACATCAATGGAATTTTATACCTCATCAACGTCCCAAAGTTTGCAGTACTTATGCCAACAGCAAATGCAAACAATAATGCAAACAAAAAACAAAAGAGCAGAAATGGATCATTAAATAAGTTGAGAATACCTCTTTTGTAGATGAGTAGATACAATGTTAGGATAAGTACAAAAACACTCTCCGCCGCAGCCAATAACATCAGCGGATTCCTTACTTCCCATATGTAAGGTCTGAACAAACTCACATTAATAGCTTGCGGCATCAGTTTAACCATTCCCTGTATTGTTCCATCTGGAATCCCTATATCATATCCTCCGTCACCACCAGTCCTTGCGCCCCACCCATATCGAATGTCATACGCTGTAATGGCTGCTCTTTCTGCCAGGTTCTCCAAAGCATACTTCTCATTGTATTGACCCACTTGATTCAATGCAAGAAATCCCGCCATGCCAAATGAACTCAAAAGAATAGGTCCAACAATGATTTTCACTACTGTATTCCGTATTTTAGACTGATACTTCCAGTACAACCACACAAATACCATAGGTAGATAACAAATCAAAATGTAGGATTTGATGGATAAGATGAGGTAACAATTAAGGAGCAATACCAATAGATAGGTTATTCGAATTCCTTTCAAATCAATGATCCAAATACACGCCCAGGTAACCCATCCCAATGCACCTAATGTGATCGTATCTTTCAAAATTCCTGATCCCCAAAAAACAACCGAGGGAACAAATAAAATGGCAATGGCTAACCATTTAGCGTTACCAGGATATTTTTTGATTACAGCAGAGAAGAATGCCCACAACCCACTAAAACTAAAAACTGCAAATAATAATCCAGTTGCCGAATAGGTATGAAAGGTAAATAGACCTAAAAAAGCAGCAATTCTAACCACAAAAAAAGAATGTGGGTCTTTGTAGTACCAAATGTGTTGAGTGAAATTATAGGTTTCAGCTACTCTATCCCCACCTGGTTCCAACAAAATCTTAAATCCCAGAATCGGATCCTCTATAAAGGCTTCCCAAATCCAGCGACTACCATGTGTGAAGTAATTAAAGGTGTCTCCTCCCGCATAATAAAATTGATAAATCACTCCTAACATAATTGCCCCAAAGAACCGTACCCAAAGCGCAGGCAAAAAATACTTTCGAGTTTCTTTAGTGGTTACATAAGGTCTTAAGAAATACGCGATCAAAGAAAGCAGAATGATATAAATTGGCGTTATAATTAAATCTTTGATCTCCATTGAAGAAAATTCTCATACTTGCTCCATATCCGCTAAACGAAGCTCCATCGCAGCGCTTCCGGTTTGAGCATTTTCTCAAATTTATGGAAGAAAAGGGGTATACATACGATTTTCAGTCATTCCTTTCGATCAATGCATGGAATAACCTATATAAACAAGGTAAAGCACTCCAAAAAATCACAGGAGTTGTCAGTGGATACCTTAGAAGAATAACCAGGTTATTTTCAGTATCTCAATATGATTTTATCCTTATTCATCGGGAGACTACTCCACTTGGTCCTCCTTTTATAGAATGGATATTAGCCAAAGTGCTAAATAAAAAAATCATCTATGACTATGATGATGCCATCTGGATGGCTGATCAAGTAGGGGAAAACAAACTTTGGACTTTGCTCAAATGGAGATCTAAAGTAGCTTCCATTTGTAAATGGAGTTACAAAGTTTCAACTGGGAATGACTTTCTAGCTGATTACGCGAGACAATACTGCAATGAAGTTGTTGTCCTGCCGACAGTCATTAATCATGAAGTTCATACATCTGCAACTAAAGAGAAGAATCAAATACTTGTCATTGGTTGGACCGGATCTCACTCTACCCTTTTTTACCTGGAATCACTTCTTCCCACTCTTCAAGAACTTGAAAAATCTTTTGAATTCACTTTTTTGGTTATCGCCAACAAGGACCCAAAACTTCCCCTAAAAAATTACCAATTCATCAAATGGTCGAGAGAATCCGAAATAGAGGACTTATCCCTTATGGACATAGGTGTCATGCCTTTGGAAGATAACGAATGGTCTAAAGGAAAGTGTGGTTTTAAATTAATTCAATATTTATCGATTGGAATCCCCGCCATTGCTAGTCCTGTTGGAGTCAATTCAGAAATTGTCATCAATAATGAAACAGGATTTCTTGCATCAAGTCACAATGAATGGCTAGAAGCATTAAAGGAATTACTTGATTCGTCAACACTTCGCAAAGAAATGGGAGAAGCAGGTAGAGAATTGATTACCAATAAATACTCAGTGGAAAGTCAGAAAGAAACTTTCTTTTCGTTGTTTGCAGACTAATCTGCAAATAATTCATCAAGTGGAATTTGAAAATCGGCGAACAGTTCAGATTTTACCTTATTCTCTTGAAATACCATTCCTGGATTGTACTTGCCTTGACGATCTAAATTGAAGCGCTCAACAGTGTTCTTTTCTGGATCTACCAACCAATATTCTTTCACACCAAACTTTTGATAGAGCAATAATTTGGTTTTCATGTCTTTGGAAGCCGTGGACGGAGAAAGTATCTCTACAACTAAATCTGGCGCTCCAATTGCCCCTTTATCATCCAACTTGCTCTTATCACAAAAAACACTCAAATCTGGTTGCACCACATTTTCTACTAAATGCTCATCCGAATAATCTTCTGACAACCGAACATCAAAAGGAGCTGCATATACCTGACAAGATCTGCCTTTTAAAAAATCAAAGAATGCAGAAAACAGAACACCTGAAATATACTGATGCCTTCTAGATGGGGCTGGACTCATATTATAAGGGTGTCCAGAAATAATTTCCCAGCGTTCGTCATCAGACCAGTTGAGGTAATCTGCGTAACTATACTTCTGACTATAATCAATTGCTATTGCCATAATCAAATTTACCCAATTCTCTTATAAATCATCCAACCTTGCCCTTGCCTCTTTATTGGCCGAGTGACTTCTCTTGGTGAGCTTCTTTACATCCTTGAAATATTGCTTTGCTAATTCTTTATCTTCCTCACGCATCGCAATTCTACCTAAGTGCAAAACGGAATAGATATAATAGCCCATATCCGTTGCTTCCGCATATTCGCCGTATTCCATAGCCAGCTTAAAATACTTCTTGGCTGTCTCCAGATCTCCTCGCAACTCACTAATATGACCAATAAAAAAGGCCGCATAGCGTCCAGAATTATACTCATACCCGGCATAAGCACTGTCAATCCGGTTAATCATACTTTTTGACTCTTCTACTGCCTGTTTGTATTTACCCGATTGGTATAACAAACGAGTGTAGAATCTGTGGAAATAAGCATTGTACGGAAATGTCTCATGTAAATACTCCGCTAATTGCATGGAATGAACCATATCATTCTCTTCAAAATAAGAGATTCGCATCAAGTAATACTGAGCCTCTGTTCTGGTATAAAATGCGTTTCGAGCAACTATTTTCAACTGCTCAATCCCCTTTTCTTTATCTCCATCTGGAAAAATGGACATAATCGGCTTGAGTAATGGATAATTCTCAGGGACCCACTCAGCATAATAATTGAACAAGGCATCACCAAATAATAACTCAGGACTTAGGTCTCCATTTCCCTTACATTCTTCCAGATATTTCAAAGCATTTTTTCCGGCAGAAGCCGCTCTGCCCCAATCCTTACGTTCACTGTGCAGTCTCCCTTTGAAAGCATAAGTGGCTGCCATGAAAAAGGCACCTTCTACCTTGTTATAATCTTTATAAAGCCTTTCTGCCAAAACCATTGATGTATCCATGTAAGCATAAAAGGTCTCATCGTATTGCTCATTATTGAAGTTTGGAAGAATCCTCCAGAAGTAATTCAATCCCATTAAAAAGTATGGTAGCGGATGCCAGCCATATTCATTTTTCAAGAATCGAAAGTGTGACATGGACCGCTCGAACTTGAAATTGTACATATCATTGATAGCCTGTGTAGCTTCCATTTGCACATATGGATTGGACAACAGACTATAGGTAGTATCAATAGGAACAGCTGGTATCCCTTTTTTCTGTGCCTGACTGTAAGAAAACAGTCCTATTAATATGATGACAAGTGTATACTTTTTCATTAGTTCATCCTTAAACACACTTCCTTAGGCAACTATTGTTCCAAACAAACGTGTTTTAGTAAAAATCATCCATGCAAGATTAGTTCCTACCCTTCAATTTTTGAAGAATTTAATCAACTTAGCCCAAATGAATTGGATAGTTAAAAGTCGAGAGCGTTTTATCAATGACTGGTATAGCATTGACGGTAAAACCTTCTTTATTGTTTTGTGTTTGCTGTATTTCGCAGCCTATTTTATTAAAGGATCTTTCATCGTTGATGGAATAGCTGCCTTCGAAGTTCTTCAGGAACGAGGTGAAATGTGGGTAATGGATATCTTTTTTGGCCTTCAATACTTTTCTGTCCCTCTCTTTCTTGCCTGGAAATTCACTTTAACAGCGTTTATCCTTTGGGTAGGGTGCTTTCTTTTTGGCTATCGGGTCACCTATGCTGAATTATGGAAAATGGTGATGATCATGGACCTGGTATTTATTATTCCTGAATTACTCAAAGTAATCTGGTTCATGTTTTTTGAAACAGACCCCAACTACCACGATTATATTGCCTACTATCCTGCTAGTTTGATGAATTTCTTTGATTATGAATCACTCCAACAGAAGTATCACTATCCTCTCAAAGCATTCAACTTATTCGAAATCATTTATTGGGGATTGTTGATTTGTGGTGTTTATTGGTTGAGCAACAAGAAGCTCAAAATGTCAGCAATCATCGTAAGCTGTTCGTACATCTTGTTTTTTCTAATTTGGCTGGGTTACTTCATTATTATTCATGATTGACCGTTCTATTTCGTTTACATCGCTCTGAGCAATACTTAACTTCTTCCCAGGTTTTAGACCACTTCTTTCGCCAAGAAAATGGCCGTAGACAAACTGGACAGTTTTTAGTCGGTAAATCGGTCTTCTTCACTCCTTTCATGGCCATCTGTTTTTGACGGTATGCTTCGCTAATATTTTGGAAGCATCTTTTCTCACTCGATCAGTGCCTTTCATTGCGTAAAGCATTTTGCTCGCCTCCTTATAGGTTTCTTTTACATCTACAATCGGGTTAGGGTAGGTAACACCGGGCAAAAAGTTATAACAGCTATGATAGATAGGAGTCATATCCCATGGCTCCAAGGCAAAATGAGCAGGCAACTCTTTTAATTCAGGCACCCATTTCTTAATGAAAATAGCGTTCGGATCATGGTCAAGACATTGTTTCACTGGATTGTAAATACGAATGGTGTTGATGCCGGTCACCCCAGCTTGCATCTGAAACTGAGGAAAGTGGATGCCCGGTTCAAAATCCAAAAACTGTCTTGCTAAAAAGTCTGCTCCTTCTTTCCATGGCTGCCAAAGATGATGAGTCAGAAAAGACACCAGCATCGACCGCATTCTGAAATTTAAATAACCTGTTTCCTTCACACACCTCATGCAAGCATCGACCAACGGGTATCCTGTTTGACCTTCTTTCCATGCCTCAAATTTGACTTGATCTAATTCTGTTCTGATATCATTGTAACCCGAGTTAATATTTTCATGCTCATAAGAAATCTCCATTTCAAACTTTTGAATAAAATGGCAATGCCACCTCAATCTTGAACCGAATGAGGTGAGATTTCGCTTATTACCTTTCTTTTTGGCCTCCAGCATCGACTGATACACTTGCTTCATGCTCAGATTGCCCCACGCCAAATATGGACTTAGCCGACTGCAACTCTTTCTACTTTCGGAAGGCTTAGAGATGTGTTGATTGTATTGAGAGCTTCTTTTATTGAAAAAGGTCTTCATATATTGATGAGCAAGTCTCTCTCCTCCCTTTTGCATACCATGACTAGGATCATCATATGCATTTTTGAGATTGAAAATAAACCGATTCTTTAGTTCTTCATCTTTTACCAATCGATTTAGATCAATCGTTGAAAGAACTTGTGGCTCGCTCATTGTTTTGTACCAGGCCTTGCTCCATCCATCTCGATTATGCCTTCCTCTTTTAACTCCATTAGTTTGAAACTCCTGCCACTCTATTCCTTGTGACGTAAACAATTCCTTCAATCGCAAATCCCGATCGTAAGTCAGCTGAATACCCGTTTCTTCATAAGAAAAAACCTTTTGA
>CAXEKM010000333.1:0-4625 GCA_963996645.1 uncultured Marinoscillum sp. | reverse complement strand
TCATTTAGCCCTATCATTCGTTTTTGGTGGATTGTTAGTCATTCGACTGGGTAATTTGTGTGGATTTAAATCGACAGTGTAGATATAATTCCACAGTTTGGGGTGAGTGAAGACCTTTTGCTTTGAGTGTTTAAACTGATGTCAAAAGGGTTCATCATTTTGAGTACTGTTTATTTGCCAAGTAATCGTTGCCAAAAAAGTCGGATGCTTTGTCTTATATGAAGCTGCAGCATCTTCAATGACAACACTATAAAAAAAGTCATGGTGATAATAGTAGAGTTAAAAATGGGATTAGGTTTTAAAAATCCCTTCCGCTATTCAAGAATAGCTTCTACTTGCTCTATATGGTTTTCAAGGTTTGATACGAATGTTCGAATCTTTCTTGAAGTGGAAGTAGTGAAAGGATAATATTGAACTAAATAGTTCATGCTGTTGATTAACCCTTGATCCACTTGCTTCAGCGACTCATTTTCATCAGTTCTTGCCCAGGTCAGAGTCTCGCTTGGTGTATTGAAGTAGCGATGTGTATCTGGCAATTCTAAGTCAAGCAAATTCATTAATCTTTTTCTTTCCTCTATGGTCTCTGAAATCAATTTGTTCAGAGGAGGATATTTACAAAGCATATGAATGTTTTGATAACTATTCGTTGACTGGTTTAGCTTACCGAGAATGTTATCTGAGCTAAGATCAATTGATTGATATGTGGCTGTTTGTGTTGTGGATTCAAGTATCATGATATTATGCTGCTTCGTTTAACATTGCATTACTCAATTCATTTTTAATACTGCCTGGTAGGTAGTCCAACAGGTTGTATCTTTTGTCTAGTTCTGTTAAGACAATGATTGCCGCTCTTAATGCTTCTATCTCGGTTCTGAAAACTTTCTTCGGCATGATGTTGTCTGTTTCCAAAAGTCGAGTGACAAATTCATCCAGGTGATAAGTGCTGGATCTGTGTGGCGTCACCTTCCAGGCAGTTAAGTAAATCATGGTCAGGTCAACTGGAAGTTTTTGAATGATCTCTTCGGATTCTTCTTCTGATAGTTGATCTCTCAACACATGAATCACTCTACCGATGATTCTTTTGTTGTCTAAGCTGTCTACAACTCCAAGTTTGATTTGGATTTGATTGAATAGCACTTCGTCATTATTGTAATTCATAGTGATTGTGGTTTTTGAGTATGCTGACCTATATCAAAAAGTCGTGCCAAAAAATGAAAAAGATCGTTTTCTTCGATTTTTCAATGAAATCGATCAAAACAATTAGATAAAACGAGAGTTAAGAAAGGGTTGTCTCCACATTGTGTAGAATATATTCCCCATCTTGTGGAGTATTTCCAACATACTAAGTACACAATCTCGGGATTCTAGCTTGTGGAGTAGATTGGTTTGATATTTTCTATTAATAAGTAGAATAGTAAACAACATCACTTCCTACTGATTAATAAGAATAGATAACAACCCGTCGATGAGAATATTGATAATTGATGACGAAACGGAAATTTGCTTTTTGCTGAGTCAAGTGCTAAAAAAATCTGGACATTCTGTGGAGACAGCAAATACGCTTCAGAGTGGTTTGGATTTATTCAAAACAGGAGACTTTGAAGTTACTTTTTTGGATATAAATCTTCCAGATGGTAACGGGTTGGATATTATTCCAAAGCTGAAAGCAATTAAGGAGGATATTGTAGTGGTGGTATGTAGTGCATATACTTCCGTAAGTGATCATAAGAAAATGATTGAAAAGCAGGTATACAAGTTCTTGCCAAAGCCATTTTCGAAAACTGATGTTTTAGAATTATTTGACGATTTTTTACTAAAAACTAAGGAGTAATTAGAACTCCATCCAGATGCAGAAAATTTTTATCATAGATGACGACAAGGATATCTGCCTTCTCTTATCTAAGTTTCTGACCAAAAATGGGTACGAGGCGAGTTTTACTCATACAGCAGAGGATGCTCTCCAGACTTTAAGAACAGATCAGTTTGATTTGATACTTTGTGACTATAAACTCCCAAATGTTGAGGGAGTAGAGTTGTTACAAAAAATCAAGATTTTAGATAGGCATATAGCAGTAATCATCATTACAGGCTATTCAGATGTGCGAACAGCGGTAGAAACATTAAAACATGGAGCCTGTGATTATGTAACAAAGCCTTTATATCCAGATGAAATTCTAGTTACCATCAAGGAGGCATTGAAAAAAGTTGCTATCCAACCAGAGCCTGCCAAGACCTCCAAACCCAAAAAAACAACAAGTAAGTTTGTAGAAGGGGTAAGTGAACAGTCCAAGAGTGTGGCGCAGCAAATTGCCTTGATTGCACCGACTGATATGTCTGTAATTATTACAGGTGAAACCGGGACCGGAAAAGAGTTTGTTGCCAATGCCATTCATCATCAGAGCAATCGGGCAGATGGGCCTTTTGTAGCAATTGACTGTGGAGCTATTCCGAAAGAGCTAGCTGGTTCAGAATTGTTTGGTCATGTGAAGGGATCGTTTACAGGCGCACTGAAAGACAAGCAAGGTAGTTTCGAAATGGCTAATGGAGGAACCTTGTTTCTAGATGAAATTGGAAACCTGTCTTATGACAATCAAATCAAATTACTTCGAGTTCTGCAAGAGCGTAAAATAAGAAGGATAGGATCCAATTCGGATATCCCAATTGATGTGAGAGTATTAGCTGCAACGAACGAAAACCTTCGTTTGGCAGTACGGGAAAATCGCTTCCGTGAGGATATCTACCATCGATTAAACGAATTCAAAATAGAACTTGCCCCACTAAGAGAACGTCCTGATGATGTGGCTTTGTTTGCTACACATTTTTTAGCGATGGCCAATGGTCAGTTAAATAAAGATGTTGCTGGGTTTGATGCTGAGGCTATGGAGGTACTTAAGAGTTATAGTTGGCATGGCAATTTGAGGGAATTAAGCAACGTCATCAAAAGAGCTGTTCTATTATGCCCGGAGCAACAAATCTCAGTTAAACAACTGCCAGAAGAGATCTTGTATCCATTGGAAGTGGAAGAATTAGAAGATGAAGTGATTCCTGTTGCTGCAGGAGCACCAGACCTGAAAGTCGCATCCGGCATGGCGGAGCGTCAGGTGATAATCAATGCCTTGAAGAAATCAGGCTATAATAAGACCAAAGCGGCGAAACTTCTCAACATTGACAGGAAGACGCTATACAATAAGTTAAAGGCTTTTGACATTAAGATATAATCAGCATGAGCAATAGAGCATATCAAGCGGCATTTGTCATTTCGTTTCTGACCGTTTTGGGAATTTCCTGGCGTGTTTACAATACGTTTGAGAATCATCAGACTGACAATCTCTGGGTAGAGCATAGTGAGAGAGTAAGGATAGAAACAGAGCAGCTTACCAATTACCCTGTTAATTTCTCTAATGAAATCAGAAAAGCTGTGATCCTAAATGATACGATTATTTCAGATCCGGATGCAATCAGGAAACATGTAGAAATCAAATCTGCACTATTGGATAGTTTGGTGTTAGATAATGCAGAGCAAAAGTCGAGAGTAAAAGAATTGCATCTGCTAATTATGGATTACCTCGATATCGGCGAGCAAGTAAGGGATACATTTTTAGGAGGAGATAGTGCCAAAAGAATCATCTCGTCTTTGATACTTCAAGAGGCAACAGCACTTGAGCAGGTTCTGGATAAATCCAATCGTATCATTAGGGAAGAACAATATATTTTGTTGGGGCGATTGGAGCACAGAGAAGATCAGGAAACATCAACACCACGAAATTTATTGGCTTTAACCATGGTGACATTGATTGTGATCGGTCTGCTTTTTTTGAGGGCTAATCGTCTAATGAATCATAATGATAAAGTCAATAAACAACTAGCCTCTAAGATTGATGAATTACAGTTGGAAATAGAACGTAGACGTTTCTTTCAGAATTTGATCAAAAGCGTTCTGGATAGTTCCCCAAATGGAATATTGGCTTTCAATAGCATTCGAGATACGGAAGGAGTTATCGTTGATTTTGAGCTGAAGGTGGCTAATTCGACAGCTGCTGGATTGGTGAGGAAGAATTCAGATGAAATGATCGGAAAACGTCTGTTAGAGTTGTTCCCTGATAGCAAGGAAGCTGAGTTATTTGATAAATATGTCCATGTTGCTGAAACAGGCGAGATGGTTCATATTGAAAAATACTATGAATACCAGGAATTGAATAGCTGGTTTGATATCAAAGTGGCTAAGAATGGAGAAGGAGTTGTTATTACTTTTTCTGATATCACTTTTATCAAAGAGCATGAGCAAGAATTATTAGAAAAACAAAGTGAGCTGGAAGATACCAACTACCAGTTGGAGCAGTTTGCCTATATCGCTTCTCATGATTTGCAAGAACCGTTAAGAAAAGTCAGGGCTTTCGGAGATCGATTGAAATCCAAGTATGAAAAAGAACTTGGAGAACAAGGTGCAGATTACATAAGCCGTATGCAGAACGCATCAGCGCGAATGCAAACTTTGATCGACGATTTATTAAAGTATTCCAGAGTTTCCAGAGCTGAATATGCCTTTAGTGAAATCAGTCTGGATGTGATCCTGGAAGAAGTACTTTTGGACATGGAAGTAGAGATAGGCCATAAACAAGCCATTA
>CAXEKM010000332.1:0-2217 GCA_963996645.1 uncultured Marinoscillum sp. | reverse complement strand
CTCCACCTGGCCCCGCAATGCCACTAATCGATAGTCCGACATCTGCATTGAGCTTCTGTCGAACAGCTTGAGCCATTTGCACAACTACTTCTTCGCTGACAGCTCCTTTTTCTTCCATTTCTTGCAAATTAACATCCAGAGAATTCACTTTCACATCGTAATCATAAGAAACGATAGATCCTTTGAAATAGGATGAGCTGCCAGGAATGGACGTAATCATATGAGATAAGTAGCCTCCAGTACAGCTTTCAGCAAAAGCAATGGATTTGTTGTGTTTCAGTAAAGTTTCGCCAACTACCTTTTCCAGCTCGTCATCATCAAACCCGTAGACGTATTTCTCTATCAATGGAAGAACACTTTCCAGGTGACTCTTTACCAACTCATTAAGTTCTTCCTTATTATCTCCAATTGCCGTAATGCGCAATTTTACCTGTCCCATACTTGGTAGATAAGCCAGCTTCAGCTGATTTGGTAAGGCGTCTTCCCAATCTTTGATTAGTTCGGCAAGTGAAGATTCTGGAATGCCAACAGTTCGAATGATTTTGTGAATGATTACACCAACTGAAAATCTCTTTGATAATCTTGGTAGCACTTCTGCCGTCATGATGTCCTGCATTTCGTAGGGAACACCGGGCATAGAAACGAATATTGTATTTCGCTCATCGAACCACATACCAGGAGCGGTGCCCATACTATTAGTTAGCTTGGTGCAGTTTGCAGGTAATTCTGCTTGCTTTCTATTCGGTTCCGTTAGCTCTCTACCTTTTTTATTGAATAGCTCGGTGATCTCTAGTAGGGCAGATTCATTTAGCTCATAGCCTACATTGAAATATTCTGCTAAAAGTGGTTTTGTCAAATCATCATTGGTAGGTCCTAATCCACCTGTGATTAGGACTACATCAGCTCTTTCCTCAGCTTCCTTAAATGCGCTCAGAATTTCTTCCTTTACATCACCTATGGTTACTCGTCTTTTTACTTTAATTCCGATCAAATCGAGTTGCGCACTGATCCAATGAGCATTGGTATCTAATGTTTGACCGTATAGAAGCTCATCCCCAATTGAGATGATTTCAGCATATGTTGGCATTACAGTATTTGCTTTATTCTGTATACTTTTATGGTACGCAAATTATATAATCTTTGAAGGATGAGACTTGTTTTATTTTCACTCTGTTTTATTTTTTTATTCACAGGTTGTACTGTTCAGCAAATTCAGCAGACACTTGGTGATGTTTTGGAATCTGATGAGTTAACAACTGAGCAGGTCGTTTCTGGACTCAAGGAAGCTTTGATCAAAGGAGCAGGTACAAGTACCAGTGAGGCTTCTAAGGTGAATGGTTTTTTAGGCAATCCGAAGATTAAAATACCATTTCCTCCTGATGTACAGAAGGTTGAGACTAAGCTAAGAGAGCTCGGGTTGGGCTCAAAGGTGGATCAATTCATCGAGACTCTAAATCACGGAGCTGAAGAGGCCGCTAAAGAAGCTAAGCCAATCTTTGTCAACGCTATAAAAGGAATGACCGTGCAAGACGCCTGGGGAATTCTAAAAGGAGAGGACAATGCTGCTACCAGTTACCTACAGAGTAAAACAACTGCTGATTTGAAAGCCAAATTTCAACCAGTGATTAAGCAAGCACTGGATAAAACGAACGCTACCAAGTACTACAGTGATCTGGTGAATACCTATAATAAGATTCCATTTGTAGAAAAAGTAAATCCTAATCTGGATGAATATGCTACAGATCGAGCATTAAGCGGGTTGTTTACGCTCGTTGCAGAAGAAGAGAAAAACATCAGGGACAATCCTGTTGCCAGAACTACAGAGTTGCTTAAGAAAGTATTTGCTAAACAAGATTAATTCATGCTTACTCAACTTCAGCAAAAAAAGCTGACTCATTATTTCAATGTACTGGACTTTGATAAGAGTGGGACATTGGAAAAGAAAGACTTTGTGAGTATTGGTGAAAACTTATGTGTATTATGGGGATTTTCTTCAAGTACACCTGAGTATGCTGCCAGTATACAGCGGACTACAAAGATTTGGACAGACTTTCATCAGTTTATTGGAAAATCAGAAGAAGAGCATGCTACACTCAGTGAATGGCTATCTTTTGCGGATATGATGATTGTAAATGGAAATGAAGAGCTCTATATTCAGCATGTAAGCAAGGTTGCAATGGAAATCATTGACCTATTTGATGCTGATAAAGATGGATT
>CAXEKM010000331.1:0-5147 GCA_963996645.1 uncultured Marinoscillum sp. | reverse complement strand
TACCTATACAAATAAGGAACCGGATTACACCAAAACTTACGCTTACTCAGAGAAAAACAACTTCTGGACGATACTTTATTACCCAATGTACAGCAGTAAAGAACAGAAGAAGGCTATCCGAAAATACATATCAGATGTGAAAAAAAAGGATCAAACAAAATTTATAGAGCACGTCATGCAAATTCTCACACTATTAACCGTAACAGGAATATGCCTGATCATTGATTGGAAAGCTGCACTTCTTTTTGTTGTCATCCCTCAGCAGATCGCTTTGAATAGTGTTTTATTTTTTAATTATATCCAGCATATTCATGCGGATGAACTTTCGGAATACAACCACTCAAGAAATATTGAAGGCATATTAAATGTGTTTTTATTCAATAACGGTTTACACACAGCACATCACCTAAAGCCTCATTTACATTGGAGTAGAGTTCCTGAATTCCATGAGGAAATTAGAGATAAAATAGACCCTAGATTAATAGAACAAAGTTTGATTTGGTACCTCATCAGACAATACGTGCTCTCTCCTTTCAATAAAAAGTTATCTACTAGGCCAATGAGGTTGCACTCTAAACAATCATAATTTAGGTTTCAGTATAGAACTTGAAGCAATTCGGCAAAAGCCTTTCAGTAACTTCATAATTACTTTGGCTTTGTAAGCTCTAACATCAGTAGCCAAATATGGAATAGAGGCATTACGCATAGGTGTCAAAACCAGATCACGAAAACTATTGACTAGTCTCTCTTCTTCTGAGATCATGACCACCTCCTGCTCAAAATGATAGCTGATCAAATCGTAGTTACTACTACCAAACACCAATTTGGAATCATCTACCAACATTGCTTTCAAGTGAAACATCCCAGGATGATGTAATAACTTAAAAAATCCTTTATTCTTCTGTGAAAGCAAATAATCATGAAACAACCCCTTATTATTCTCATTAGGGGAGATAATCTCGATTTCAACACCTGACTCAGCTACCTCACTCAACACTGACAAAAGTGGCTCTGAAACATATGGTGAAACAACAGTAATATTAGACTGAGCACTTCTGATCACTTCAAAAAAATCCTGATATAGCCCAGCACTTCTGACTCCATTGAAGAAAAATAATTGATGAGTATCAAGATCTACTTTGATGGATTGATTAGTGCCATTCCATGTATACAGAAAATCCTTTTGAATAGAGTGACATATTGATTGATCCTCCAATTCAATCATCATATCATGCCACGAAAAATTATGGTCACTGAAGTTAATACCTCCCAGAAAAGTAAATTCTCCATCCACAATCATCATCTTTTTATGATTGCGAAGAGGATAGCGCAACATCAATGGTCCTGTTGGATTTACAAACTTGACCTTTACCCCGTTGGACTCAGCCTTTCTAATCAATTTATAAGTGTTTTTCACTTCTTTTTTAAATGAAGTGTCACTGAGATACTTCAACCCAAACACAAAATGGTCGCTCACTACAGCTTTTGAAAATGAATCAACAATCAATCGCTTGTCTTGAGCAGGACTAGAAATCATCAAATCAATCAGCTCTTCTCCCGCGGCATCTCCTTCGAAAGTCATCGCCTGAATATAAAGTCTGTCTTTCGCCTCTAGAGCTCTCTCTCTCAAAACGCGCATAAACTTCTCCGCTCCAACCAATATTTGTGACTTCATCTGTTGATTCTCACTTCTTTTTTAACAAGTACAAGGTTAAGCAAATACCTTATTTAATGATCTTACTTTTTAAATTAGTCTAGTAAACATGAATCAATAATGCCGCTGATCTTCCAATGAAAATATCAGCTTACCCAACGCCAGCTCAATCACAATCTTTTCTGGAACAACCTCTAGACTTTCAGAAACAAGGATATAAGCATCATTCCCCTTTTTGTATTGATTAGATTCAGGAAATAACAAATTAATTCTAGTCAAACCATCTTTTTCAGATCCCGAGTTAACAACTCCGAAAGGATAAAAATCATTGGAAAAATGAAGTTTTACAAAGACCGTATCTGATGGTATATTTTGATGTATAATTTCTCGAAGATTCAGATACGTACTAAGTAAATCCAGTGTGATTGTGTCAGATTTTTTCACCTGATGTCGATCTACATCTTCCACATAAGTCGAAATGGTAACAGAATCGGTATAATCATAACGATCAGTCCGTATATCCATCTTGCGACCAAAGAACACCTGACGATAAGACACCTTTGGCCTCAAAGATTCAACATCGATCCAAGACTCTAAACAAATGTCAGTGGATGTAAAAAAATCAAAAACACCTGTAGTCTGAACTCGGCATTGCAGGTAATAATATGATAGATCGTCCACTTCCCATATCTCTTTATCAAAAAAAATCTCAGCCTTACCAATTGTAAACCATCCATAATTCATCGTGTAAAGCAACTCTTCACCGGGGGTTATGTGACGATTTTCATCATTACCTACACTTTGAGCTTTAACACACCAGGCACCAACTACAATTAGCCACATTATTGTTAATCTTGCCATAGAAACTGGAAATCTTCCAAATGTAATGAGCATAATATTTAAACATCCAAAATTACACCATCAGGGATGATTAAAGTTTATGGTGAATTCCATCTGACACATAGAATTAAATACTTTGCGCATGAAAATTGCTCAGGTTTGTCCATACGATTTTTCAAGACCTGGAGGGGTAAAAAATCACATTGAAAGTCTATCGAAGCATCTGAAACTCAGAGGACATGAAGTAAAAATAATTACTCCTTTACCAGATACAGGTCAATCCAATGTTTATCATTTTGGAGGGAACAGAAGTCTAAACTTAGGTGGGACTAAAATTGACCTCAATATTGCCATAGGAGCTGAACGAAAAGCTTTAAAAGAATTTCTGAAAAAAGAGCAATTTGACATTATCCATTTTCACACTTTCTGGAATCCGGCACTGCCCTTCCAAATAAGGAGATTAAGTAATGCTAAACATGTCACCACGTTTCATGACACTCCAAAAAACCAGTTTGTAGGAAAAAACATTATGCCAATAGCCGCAAAAGGAGTATTTGCACTTATGGACGCAATCATTTCTGTAAGTGAAACTCAGGCTTCCTACATCAACCGCTTTTCAAAAAGAGAAATATTTATTATTCCTAATGGTATTGATCTACAGGAATATAATAAACCACTTGATCCAATAGCAAAGTATAGTGACGGGAAATTCAACCTACTTTTTCTCGGAAGACTGGAAGAACGGAAAGGTCTTATTTATGCGCTAAAAAGTTTCCGATCAATCAAGGAGCAAAATGAGCATATACGACTTATTATTGCCGGAGATGGAGATGAACGAACTATTGCTGAAGAGTTTATAAAGCTTAACAACCTCAGGGATGTTGAGATGCTCGGATTTGTTTCTGAGCAAGACAAACTAAAACTTCTCAAAATCTGTGACCTTTATGTTGCTCCAGCTCTATTTGGTGAGAGTTTCGGGATTGTACTGTTAGAAGCAATGGCTATGGGCACACCGATAGCCGGCTTTGCAAACCAAGGCTACTTAAATGTGCTTTCAGATGAGCAGCAAAAGTTTTTCGCGCATCCTGGAGATTCAGAAGGACTCACTCAATGCATCATTAAGCTTATGACTTCAAAAGAGCTGCTAAACTCACTCTCGGAGCATGGACATGAAATAGTAAAACACTATGACTGGAAGATTCACACTAAAACAATAGAAAAGATTTACTCCCAACTAATAAAATAATAATCAATCAATGAGTCTATCTGCAGTACTGCCACTTAAATACGAAAATCACAAGACTAACAGCTTCCAACAGTGCAAGTTGCTATTCCAAAGTCTGCTGAAATTTGGGCAGAATCTCCATTTTGAGGAGTTTTTAGTAGTGACTCCAAAACAGGACATGGCAAGAATTGAGCAGGAATTGGAACCGTATAGCGCTTATCTGCCACTCCGCTACATCGACGAAAAGGACCTAATACTTGACGCAACGATAAGACGAGGTGTTGGTGGCTGGCGTAAACAGCAATTAATCAAGCTGGCAGTAAGCTCGATCATCCATTCTGCGTATTACATTACTTTCGATGCAGACGTTCTGCTAAAAAACACCCTCAGCAATGAAGATCTCATCATCAAAGGAAAAGCGTTACTCCAACACCAACATAAATCCGTACGGCCACACTGGTGGAAAGGATCAGCTGAAATCCTTAAGATAGATCCAGAAATGGATAATTTGGGAATGGATGTTACTCCCGCGTTACTCCACACTCAAACGGTCCAAAACCTCAAAAATTACCTTAGCCAAATGGAAGGCCGAACATGGATCAACCAACTGTTGCTTTCTTATTATGGATTCCCCAAAAGTCTCTGGAAAAAGAGCATCCCGTGGACGGAATACACCCTGTATTACCTCTTTCTAAGCAACTTTGGTAAGTTAGAAGAAGTACACCAGCTATCTGAAAAACCGATACTTCTCTCTAAAAAAAGTGTTTGGAGTACAGTTGACTTTGATCAATGGGATCCAACTATTGCTTTTCAGCAGGACAAGGTGCCTTTTCTCGTTGTTCAGAGCAACAAACAAATACCAATGGAAAATCTCCGTGAAAAGTTATCCCCGTATCTGAACTAGGATAGGTACTCAGTTACTTTCCTCATCACGTAGCGTATATCTTCCAGTTGCAAATCACCGATTATTGCCACCCGGAAGGTGTTGCTCTCTGGAATGACACCCGGATATATGGTGATTTGATTTTTATATAGAAAATCGTGCAGGTCATTAAAGTCCAGATCGGGTTTGCTGTTAAGATCTAACGCTAAAAGGATTTTTGATTGGTATTCATCCGGCAGGTAAAAATGAAATCCCAATGCTTTGAACCCATCATATAGCACCTGCCAGTTGGCCTGATACCTTTGCCAGCGCGCTTTCACTCCCTCCTCCAGCGTTTCCTTGATCGCCTCCATAAAAGCGTAGCAGATCTGAACTGGAGGAGTAAACCTGAGTTGATTTTTTTGCTGCAGGTTGTGCCATTGACTGTAAAGGTCAAAGTAAAAGGCTCGTTGATTTTGTTTCAGTTCTGCAATCCTGTCTTTGTGAAAAACGACAAAAGACAATCCAGCCATACCGTGAATGCACTTATTACTGGAAGAAAAGAT
>CAXEKM010000330.1:0-7071 GCA_963996645.1 uncultured Marinoscillum sp. | reverse complement strand
CATAAGTTCCTTTAGCATATGCATATACGATCACTCTGTCTTCTGCAGTTGCTGAAATAGTACCTGTAATAGTTGCTGTACCTTCTTCATTGATCAATCTGGCAGTAGGTCTTAACTTATAAGTTCCTTCACCAGTCAATACAAATGCTTTTCTTAAGTCTACGTCAATAACTAGATCAGTTCTGTTATTGGCAGATATTTGATAATCACCTTTGATTTTATAACCGGAAGAGGTTCCACTTGGGATGTTTAATGGTTCTGTAGATCCATCATCAAATGATACATATGAATTGCCATCAGTTATAAGACGAATTTCAGAATAGATTCCTGCATCTATTTCACCTTCACCAAGATCATAAGTTGATCCATTTTGATAATCCATTAGGTTAAAAATTCTTGGCTCATCAAATACTGTCAGCGTTTTAGTTTCACTTTCACCAATAGCTTGCACTTCTAATACGGACAGGTAAACGCCGTTAATGTTTTCAGCATCAACTGCCGCATCTGTTACTTTAACTCCTGCTGTTCCTTTGCCTGAAACGTCTGATTCAGAATCACAGGAATAGATGAGGGCAGATAGTGTGATTAAAGCTAGTAGTGTTGATAGAATATTTCGAGTCTTCATAATTACGATTTATTTGATTCGAATTATGTTATGCCAATAGTATTCCAAATAGATAAAAACACGCTTTTTGAGGGTTTTAGCATTATTTGTTGTAGTTTTTTGCTTCATTTTGGAGAATCTCTTCTCAATTTGAAAAACCGTTATCATTAGATTTGGACATGAGTCTGAAAAGAATTCTTCATCAATCATCCGTTGTATTAGGTCCACTTTGTTTTGCATTGTTGTTGCTGCTTCGGCCATTTCCTGAGCTCAATGATCAGGCATTTATGGTGTTGGCAGTGACTTGCTGGGTGGCTATTTGGTGGGTGACAGAAGCCATACCCATTCCGGCTACTTCATTCCTGCCAATCGTCTTGTTTCCGATGACTGGCGCTCTAAGTATTGGAGAAACCACAGCGGCGTATGGACATAAAATGGTATTTCTCTATATCGGTGGATTTATGCTCGCAGTGGCCATAGAGAAATGGGATTTGCATAAACGAATTGCTCTTAACCTAATCAAAACGATAGGAGTGAGTCAGCGAGGTATTGTTTTGGGTTTCATGCTGGCTACAGCCTTCCTGAGTATGTGGATTAGCAACACTGCCACTAGTGTGATGATGCTACCTATAGGAATGGCTATCGTAATGCAGCTTCAATCATCGAGCAAAGGAGGGTCAGATGGATTTGGAAAAGCATTGATGCTAGGCGTGGCTTACTCAGCGTCTATTGGTGGGATTTCTACATTGATCGGAACTCCACCTAATCTGGTGATGTCTGGAGTGGTGGAGCAATATTATGGAACTGAACTGATATTCTCAGAATGGTTTTTCATGGTGTTCCCGATCTCTTTTACACTCTTGATGATTACGTGGCTTTACTTGACACGCTTTGCGTTTAAGGTGTCTTCGGTAAGAGAAACGAATCAGAGTGAAATCAATCAGCAGCTGAAAAATCTAGGACCAATAAGTTTGGAGGAGAAGCGTGTGTTGGTTGTGTTTTGTGTGACGGCATTCCTTTGGATCACTCGGTCATTCATCTTTTCAAAACTCATTCCTGGCATGGATGATACTACCATTGCGATTATGGCTGGTGTTTCATTGTTTTTAATTAATGCAAGACGTCAACCCAAAATTATGGATTGGGAAAGTGCTGTTCAGATTCCCTGGGGCATCGTATTGCTTTTTGGGGGAGGACTGGCAATAGCTGAAGGATTTAAGTCTACAGGATTGGCAACCTGGCTGGGGTCATACCTGTCTGTTATGGAGGGTAGTAATGTGGCAGTTATTTTAATGGGAGTTGTCGGTAGTGTTAACTTTCTAACAGAGATAACTTCTAATGTCGCAACCACATCAATGATTTTACCTGTAATTGCTCCGCTTTCTGAGGTAATTGGTGTGAACCCATTGCTTTTGATGACTGGTGCAACATTAGCAGCTTCTTGCGCATTTATGCTGCCTGTCGCTACACCACCAAATGCCGTAGTGTTTGGGTCAGGTCATCTGAAAATAAGTGACATGATTAAGACTGGAATAGTGCTGAATATTATTTCGATTCTCCTTATTAGCGTATACCTCTACTTTGTGCTGCCACTTTTTTGGGGTTCGTGATGTTGTAGGAATTCATTATTTTGCAGCGAAGGGATCACACCAGCTGCCGAATAGCATACTCACACAACGAGTGATCCATATGAATATTTATTCGCAACTTATCAACCTTGGTGCCTCTGATATTTCCAATGCAGAGGAGAGAAAAGTGCGTGTAATTAATAAATTCAATCTTCTGTGTTTAGGCTTTGGGGTTGGGCTAGCAATAATCAACGCATCTTCTGGACTGTGGTACCAAGCCTTTGCTAACTTTGTCGGAATAGCTCTTATAAATATTCCAGTATTTCTTTTCAATTACCAACGCAGGTATGAATTAGCTAAATGGATATTTTCGATTGGACTGATCAGTTTGGTGATGGCAGTTTCTATAGCCAATGCTATCAACCATCGGTCTACCAGTACTGAGATATTGATTCTTGCCTTCGGTTCTTTTGTAATCATTGTGTTTGAAGGAAAGGGTAAGAATGTCCTTTTTCTGATTTGTGCACTGAGTATCTACATTATTGAATATTACAAGGATTTGTATTTGTGGGATGGTGGATTCACTGCATCCTATTTTTTCTCATTGCTGAATTATTCTATTGCACTAATTGCAGTGTATTTCTTTTCTCAGATTTTCAAGTCAGAGCTTGACCGGGCAGTAAGTAAAGTAGAGCAGCTTAATAGTGATCTGGAGCATTCAAGAATGGTGCTGTATTCATTGATTGATGATACACCAATGTTTCTGGCCATGATGGATGCTGATGGGAAATATGTGATGGTGAATAAGAAGTTTGAAAATGCTTTTGACATGCCACGCTCGCAAATGATCGGCAAGCATTACAAGGAAGTTTTGAGTGCGGAGCTCGTGAGCTTTCATGAGCCTCTGATCAATAGAAGCTTTGGAGGAGAGTATTTGGACTTTTATGAGGAGCGAATCACTACTCCGGGGATTTATGATCATTCGTATGGTAAGTATTTTCCAGTATTTGATGATAATGGACAGGTCAGATATATCATCGTTTTTGTCACGGATATCAGCGATCTCAAAAAAGCCGAGAACAAACTGCAGGATCTTAATCGCGCTAAGGATAAAATGTTCTCTGTACTAGCACATGATATCATTAGCCCAATCAATCTGTTAAAAAATGCAATCAGTCTAAACGAGCAACAAGATGAATTAGGTCCAGTTGATTTAAATATTTTCTTGTCCAGGACAAAAGAGCAGCTTCTTACGCTAACTCACATGATGGAGAATTTGCTGAGATGGGGTAAAAGTCAATTTCATGGCTGGAAAAGTACTCCAGAAATGCTTAGTGTATCGAAGATTGTTAGTGACTTACTTGAGGTGTATGGTGATCATAGCCGAAGTAAAAACCTGGAAGTAAAGTGCCAATTGAGTGATAGTAAGGAGCTCTTTGCTGATAAAGGGCATTTAGAGTTGGTTCTTCGAAACCTTATGGTTAATGCTTTTAAGTTCAGCGAATCGGGCTCAATAGTGGAGATATTTGAGAAAGAAGCGCCAAATGAGTTGGAAATACATATCGTTGATCAAGGTGTGGGTCTTTCTGAGGACTTGATCGATATTATTTCTAAAGGTGGAGTTGTTGAATCAGAAATGGGTACAGCTGGAGAAAGTGGTACAGGCTTAGGTCTTCAGCTCTGTTTTGAAGTAGTGAAGGTAGAGGGCTGGAAGCTTACTGCTGTTGGTGGAAGTAAAAAAGGAGCACATTTTGTTTTGTCCATTCCTTACCAAACAAAATAGGTGTTGGTCTGAATCTTAGGTGTAATTCCTGGCTTCTTGAAATACTCTACTTTTTTGTTTGAATCGTCTTATTTAGACTTGGCTAAAAGGCTGTTTTTCGAATTTACACTCGATAATTCCCAATCATTCCTAATAATTCCCACTGGCTTAGCATTAATTTTTTGATTTATATGATTAAACAATATTTGTATTGTCCAAACACATAAATGCATATGATTATGACAGCTACCAACCAGACCGCACTTAGTGATTCATTTGAAGGATTTGATGCAGAAGAGCTTGCAATGCTTGAGTCAACACTTTCAAAAATTAAGGGACATGTTGATAAAAATATCGAGGGTTCATCAGATCCTCAGCAAATCTCTAAGCTTTTGAGCATGAGATGGTACATCAACCAAAAATTCTAAGACAAATAAGATATTAAAGATAATATTAGCAACCAATGTAAAAAGGCCTGTCGATTTTCGGCAGGTCTTTTTTTGTGCTTAACCGATTGTTATAGGTAATTCACCGAAATCCGTTTGTTGGGATTATATCATTTGATATATATTAGTTGTGATAACTAATTGTTCAACCGCCAAAAACCTAAAAACAACTATGGCTAAAAAAGTAAGAATTGAATTAACCTATGCGCGTGAGAAACTGTGGTGGAGCGTAGATGGAGGAAGTAACTGGGGAATTGTTGGTCCACAGTCTCCGTACACTCTTCTTGACAAGGATGCAGAGGTAAGTTGGATTGCAGATAAGACTATATCCGAGCTTACCATTACTTACAAGAAAAATGACCTGATGGAAGCACCTGAAGGAGGTAAAAAAGATAAAAAAGCGAAGGTCAAGCAGGATAGGAAGAAAGGTGATAAATGTAAGTATGATATTACAATTGTTGTAGCTTCTTCAAAAGAAACTAAAACATTCGATCCTGATATGGACTACTGTGATCCTATTACCGCGGAATGTATGGGATAGAATCCTCTTGGTATTATTTTACTTAAGTCAAACCTCATTAAATTAGCGATTCTATACGAATCGCTTTTTTTATGTCAAGAGAAACAGTTTTTGTGCTTTGTATGCTATTAGGGACTACAAAGTTATTTGCTTCTGAGAATGTTGATAGCCTTAAGAATATTCTTCACACAGGTTTATCACATCAAGAAGAACTCGAAACTCTTGGGTTAATTTTATTGGAATATCGGTCAACACCAGATTCCATATTCAAGTATGCCGAAAAATTATCATCACAATGTTTAAAAGATGATGAGCATTATTTGGCAATGGCTAATTCCTACATAGGTCAGGCATTGAAAAATCAAGGCAAGTATGAAGAAAGCGTGGGGTACTTATATGAAGCAATGCGTTTAAAGCAGCTTGTAGGTGAAAACACAGGAATGTTGGAAGGAGTGTTGGGATCTGTATATGGTCGAATCGGTGATATGGATAAGACGCGTCAATATTTTCATTTGGCATTGAATAAGCGTGACTCGGCTCACCTTAATTTTATTATGATAACCAATAACAATTTTGGTGAAGCATTTTATCAGAACGGATTTTATGACTCTGCACATTATTACTTTTCTAAAGCGGTAGAATTAGCATCCGAGAATGAAGTTGATTATGCTTATCGTTTTTTTAGAGGTAATGTGGGCATGGTAAATTTAAAACTGGGAAATGTTGACTCAGCTGAAGTGCAATTGACCGGAGCTGTTGAATTACTCGGAGATACGAATGCTGGTTTGACATTTCAATCACTTTTAGCTGAACTTTACAAACATATTGGTAAATCCAATGAGGCTATAAAGATAGTAAGAAGTGTAATAAAGAAGGCGGAAATAAATGGCTCGCAAGAACAAGTAAGAGATGGCTATAAGATCTTAAGCGAGATCTATGAAGAAGTTGGAGATTACAAACAGTCATTGCTTGCTTATCGTGAATTTATAGAAGTCGAAAATAGTATTCGGGATATTGAGACGGTTCGCAAAATTGGTGAAATTCAGACCGAGTATGAAGTAGGTCAGAAACAGGCAGAACTGGATCTGGTCAATGCCGAGCGTGACAAGGAGCGTTTAGTAACCATAGGTATTTCTTTATTAGCAGTTGTCTTGTTGATTCTTGGATTGGTTATCCTGAAGTATTATCGGCAAAAAGAGAAAACCAACAAAGAACTTGAACGACTCAACCAAACCAAGGATAAATTCTTTTCTATTATTTCACATGATTTAAGAGGACCGGTTAGTTCATTTTTTGGGATTAGTAGAATGATCAAATCCCTTGTTAATAGGCAACAGACAGAGCAGCTTCTGGCAATAGCAGATGATATCGATGAGTCCGTTGATCGATTGTCCGCTTTGTTGGATAACCTGCTGAACTGGGCCATGCAACAGCAAGGGCATTTCCCGAATGTCCCTGAGAAAGTGGATTTGAATGAGGTTACTGAGGATTTGATTCGTACGCTGGATACGATGGCTAAAGGGAAGCAAATAGACTTGAAAGCACAGATCGAAGGACCTATTCATCTGTGGGTAGATAAAAATACCACCATGACCATTTTACGAAATTTGGCTAATAATGCATTGAAATTTACTCCTGATGGTGGAAGTGTGACTATCTCTGCTGCCAAGCAAGCGGATCTTGCAGTTATTAAAGTCATTGATTCTGGGGTTGGTATTCCACAAGAGAAACTTAAGAACTTATTCCAGCTACAGGATAAAAAGAGTACTTACGGCACTTCTGGAGAGAAGGGGCTTGGTTTAGGTCTTCAGTTGGTTTACGAGTTTGTAGAAATGAACGGAGGCAAAATTGAAGTGACAAGTGAAGAAGGTGTAGGTACTACATTTACCGTTTCATTGCCACTTTACGATCTGGAAGAAGAGGTAATTACAACATAAGTTGGAAGTGTGGTTACGTTTTTTGTGATAAATTTTTAACTTCCCATACTTTTTAATTCACCAACGTAATAAACCTAACTGACCATGGCTAGATATGCTGTAGTAAACATTCTTAAGTACAAGAATGGTAAACTCTATTTTTCTGATGATGACAATACCTGGGATGAGATTACCCCTGAAACCGTAACGGGATATCCGAAACAAAATGAATTGATGCTCTGGATGGCCGGTCCT
>CAXEKM010000329.1:0-7993 GCA_963996645.1 uncultured Marinoscillum sp. | reverse complement strand
GCTAAAAACTGCTTCTCCTTTTGATCATAAAATTGCTCTGAAGAATGCTCTTCGAACTTTCCATTATCATACAATTTCTTGAAGTAATCAGAAGCTGTCTTATGATGTGTTTCAGAACTTGTTCTTGAGTAAATGTCAAAACTAATTCCAAACTGCTCGAAAGAGTTTTTGATCTGATTGTGGTATTTATCGACTACCTGCTGAGGAGTAACTCCTTCTTTTCTTGCTCTTAACTCTATCGCAACTCCATGCTCATCAGAACCACATATAAATGCGACATCTTTCCCTTGCTGTCTTAGAAATCTCGCATATATATCTGCCGGCACATATACTCCTGCCAGGTGACCTATATGAACAGGACCGTTCGCATAAGGTAGTGCAGCAGTTAATGTGAATCTATTGTAATTTTTATTAGACATATCTCTCATTGAAATTGGGGGCAAATATAGAAATAAATGAGTGGGCCTGTCAACTGAAATTGACCTTATCAAGCATAGAAAGAAATGCATTACCACTAAGAGTTACCCCTTACCTTTTGCATAAATTTTGAGCGAGGGTCTGCTTAAATTACTTTTCTTTGCCCGAATTTAAACCGAACAATGATTTATGAAGAAGTTGCTAATTGGAGCGTTTGGCCTCGTGCTGATGAATACATCTTTTTCTCAGGAAAAGTATCAAGTTAACATTGATCTATCAGCAACAGCTGATGACAAGGTACCTGTAGAGGTGTATGTACCCCTATCGGATAGTGAATTTGTAGAGTATCACATGGCTAAAGTGGTACCCGGAACCTATAGTATTTCGGACTTTGGTCGATTTGTATCAGAATTCAAAGCCTTTGATAATGCCGGCAATGAATTGACAGCAGAAAACATTTCTACCAACAAATGGAAAATCGCTAACTCTGGTAAGCTTGCTAAAATTTCATACCTGGTAGATGATACCTGGGATGAGTTTGATGGATATGGAGACAATATCATTTTCGAGCCAGGAGGTACCAACATTAATAAAGAAGAAAATGCTTTCGTGCTAAACACTTTTGGATTCATTGGATATATCAATGGTCAAAAGTTCGTGCCATACGAGGTATCTATTAAACACAACGAAAGTATCTACGGTGCTACAGCACTGCAAAAAGAAGCTGTTAGTGCTACTGAAGACAAATACTTTGCTGACGACTTCAACTACTTAGCTGATGGACCAATCATGTACTCTGTACCTGACACGGTAACAAGAAAAATTGCTAATGCTGAAATCATTGTATCTGTAGTCTCACCTAACAAGATGCTATCTGCTAAGGATGTAATGGACAACATTTATGACCTGATGGTAGCACAAAGCAATTATTTAGGTGGTGAACTACCAGTGGACCGATATGCATACCTGATTTATTTAAATGACGAGTCAACTCTATCAGGATCAATGGGAGCTCTAGAGCACTCTTACTCTTCTGTATACTCTCTGCCTGAAGCTGGTGCTGATAGAATCGGTCAAACTGTGAGAGACGTTGCAGCGCACGAATTCTTCCATATTGTAACTCCATTGAACATTCACTCTGAGGAAATTGGCAAATTCAACTACATAGAGCCTGAGATGTCCAAACACTTATGGTTGTATGAAGGTGTAACCGAATACAGCTCTATGCATGTACAGGTAAAATACAACTTATATGGTCCAGACAAGTTCATGTCTGAGATTCAAGATAAACTTAGAGTAGCAGAGAGATTCCCATCTGTTTCATTCACAGAAATGAGCGAACGCATATTAGAACCTGAGTTTGAGAAGATGTATTCCAACGTGTACTACAAAGGAGCATTGATCGGTATGTGTGTTGATCTATACTTAATTAAATACTCTAAAGGTGAGAAGGATCTTCAGTGGTTGATGAGGGAATTGGCGAAGAAATATGGAAAAGAAATATCATTCCAGGATGACGAGCTTTTCGATGTTATTGAAGAACTGACTTACCCTGAAGTAAGAGCATTTTTAGATACTTATGTAGCAGGGAATGAGCCTTTACCTATCGCTGAAGTGCTAGGATGGGCAGGAATCAATTATACAGAAGAAAAAACAGTGAAACAAACTTCTAGTTTCAGAAGTGGAATTGGTATCACATTGAACGAGGACAGAGAGATCATGGTAGAAGAGGTTGATCCTGAGAGTGCTTTTGCAACCGCTCTTGGATACCAGACAGGTGATGTAATTACAGCGATCAATGGAATGGAGTTCAACCTGGGTACAGCACAAGAAGTGATTGAAGCGTATCAGGAAGAGGTAAACGTAGGTGACAAAGTAAAGATTGTTGTGAAGCGTGAAACCAAAAAAGGTAAAATCAAAGAAAAGACCTTAAAAGCAAAAGCTCTGGAAGTAGATACTACAGTAAAACACTTCCTTGAGTTGGATCAAAATCCATCTGAAGAGCAATACCGTGTATTACAATCCTGGATTGTAGCAGGTAAATAAGCAAATAAGGAACATGAAATAAAAAAAGCCACCTGAAGGAAGGTGGCTTTTATTTTTTGTACTGGTTAGAAGTAGTTAGGCTTCTTAATACAAAACAGTTTTAGTTAAACGACCATGGCTGGGTCAGTTATTAGTTAGTCATTCTGGCTAGTCAATCATTATGATTTACCAAACGCTTGATTCGAAATTAGGTCGTCCAGCTATCAAATGATAGTAATTGGTTATTTATCGTCCCAAGTGGTCATATATCAGGATAAACAGTCAAGTGAAATATCCAATTTGACTTAAATCTGTCCGAGCTCCTTCATCAACTGGTCTTTTTTATTACGAGCAACATCCACTATTTGCCCTGACTTTAGGATCAATTGACCTCCTCTACCTTTCTTATAGACTTCCACCTGATCTAGATTCACAAGAAAGGATTTATGCACTCTACAAAACCGATGACCATCCAATACTCGTTCGAAATCCGCCAGAGGCTTGGTAGCAATGATCTTTCTTCCTTCTTCTAAATGAAATATGGAATAGTTACGATCAGCCTCTACAAATCCAATGGTAGAGGGTTCAATCATATGAATTTCCTCCGCTGACGAAATTGGAATTCGTTCACTATTCGTCTTATTTAAAAGATCCTTCAAACTAGCTACGCTAACCATATTTTGACTATCTCTAACCTTACGAATGGCATTGAGTAAATCCAGTTTATCTACCGGCTTCACCAGGTAATCGATAGCTGAAACTTTTAGCGCCTTGAGCGCATATTTCTCATGACCTGTGGTGAAAATAATCTTGGGTAATGGTATCTGATTTCTTTGAATGAGGTCAAATCCAGAATATTGAGGCATATCCACATCCAGAAAAACCAGGTCAGGTCGCAACTTTAAAATCACCTCTTCTGCTTCGGGAACGTTACGCGCCTCTCCTATTACATGTACGTCTGTACTATTCTCGGCAATTAGCAACCTTAAGTTTTCCCTTGCTGATAATTCATCATCTACTATGATAGCGGTTATCATGTACTATTTGATCTAATGTATTCAATTATGTAAGCTAGTTGGTCACACTTAACTATATCAGTTGATAGCAAAAACCAGACCACCTCATATCGACACAGCTGATGAAGCAAGCAAGCGTGGTAATTGCTAATTCAACGAGAATTACTTTAATAAATTGTGGGATTTGGAAATTCGAATAAGGGATTTCTTATCCAATAAGAACAAAAGGAAGTATTGGATAGATGTATGCGATACAGTAAAATCGCTCATTTAAACCGTTACGATCAACTCACTTATAACTTTCTAACTTCACTGGTTCTGCACTTTTTATTAAAGTAGCTAATCTCGCATGACTAGGTCAAATGTATGATTTAGAATTGAATTTCCACTATTTACCACTTAATACTTTAGGTATTTGTAGAAATGGGAACACCTGAATCTACCATTAATGCAATGACATAGGGTTGTCACTCCAAGCTTTTTCTTTGCTAAAACCGATGTTATGAAATACTGGATTATAGTCGCATCAAAGGATCATGTGGATACAGGCATAGCTGGAGGATTCGCGCAAGCGTGTCACGGAAAAGCTAACCCATTGAAACGAATGAGCAATGGTGATATGATCATTTATTACTCTTCTAAGAAAGAGTTTGGCAAAAATGATCCTTATCAAAAATTCACTGCAATAGGGCAAATAAGCGATGATGAAGTGTACGAATATCTTACAGGTGATAACTTTTGCCCTTCTAGAATCAAAGTCAACTATTATCATTCGATTGACCTTACTATTCACGACATTAAAGATCAGCTTCAATTTATCTCTGACAAAAATAGATGGGGCTATCCTTTTAGATGGGGAATCTTAGAAATCAATCAACATGATTTTGAACTAATCAGTATAATGATGAAAGCAAAAACAAATATGGATGTTTGATTTTGAATATTTATTAAACGAATTAGTATCATTTACCCAAAACTGGAATAACAACAAAAACTATCTCTGCTGATTCCTAGGTTTGCCTGATAGGCTATTTTATATTCGAGTATCTGTAATGACATATGAATAAACTATTAGCCAGCTTTAGTAGAATCATAGAAGCATATGACACTCCTTATTACAAGATTCATCAAATGGCTCTTCCATTTTTTGCAATCATTGGTGCTGTATGCAATGTCTTCTTTTATATCTTTCTGAATTTTTTCACCAGTTATGAAGAAAGCCTCTGGCTAAGAATAATAGTAATTATTCTATTCGCTAGTCTGTTGATCCTACCAAGAGATAGAAATCTTACAAAAAAGGAAGCCTGGTACATGGAGATAGTCTGGCTTATTACGCTTCCTCTGTTTTTTTGCATCCTGCTCTTCCTAAATGATCTCAACACCTATTGGACTATTTCACTCCTACTGGCTGTGACATTTTATGCATTGTTGGCGGATCCAATTAAAGGCCTGATATTATATCCACTTACATTCATAAGTGTATTTTGCTTTTTCGTTTTTTATATTGGTATATCCTCTGAAAACATGCAATCTGTCTACGAAAGCTTTTTCGTTACTAACCTCATGAATATTGTTATTGGAGGGTTACACGCTGTTTCCAGATCAGTTTTTCTGAAATTTGAGCACACCAACGATATTATTGAAGAAAATAAGATCGAGCTTATCAAGCGTCAACAAATTGCCGAAAAAGCCAGTAAAGCCAAGACTGATTTTCTTGCAAACATGAGTCACGAAATCAGAACGCCGCTCAACTCAATTATTGGATTTAGTAGAGCATTGGAGGAACAAAGTGAGGAGCACCATTTTCCTGAGGAGTCTAATACCCTAATTGGTTATATAAGAAATGCAGGTGAGCATCTCACTGAGCTCATAAACAACGTGCTAGATCTCTCAAAAATAGAGGCTGGGAAAATGGATCTGTTTAGGCAACCATTCAGATTAAGACGACTAATAGAAAATGTATATCATCTTCATTTACAACAAGCTCAAAACAAAGGATTAAATCTAGAATTTTCCATTGATCAGCAACTACCAGAGTTCATCCTGTCTGATCGCATCAAACTGAATCAAATATTAACCAATCTGGTAGCCAATGCGATAAAATTTAGTCAATCAGGAACAATTTCAATTCAAGTAAACTATCAAGAAAATAAGTTGTTATTGGCAGTCTCCGATGAAGGAATTGGTATTTCTCCAGATAGACAAGCTGCCATTTTTAATTCATTCGAACAAGCTGACAATACAACCACGAGAAGATTTGGAGGAAGTGGATTGGGACTTGCCATCAGTAAAAAAATGGCCGAATTGCTTGGCGGCAACATTACCTTGATTAGTCAACCTGGAAAAGGATCTACTTTTTTTGTTTTGATTCCTTTTGAAGAGGCTTACACAGACTACCTGGATAATAAAGAAACCAGCTCCCTCATAAACACAATTCCTTCGAACAAGCAGGTATTAATAGTGGAAGATGACATGATGAATCAATTGGTAATAAAAGGCATGTTGGCAAAAACCAAACTACCACTCAAAATTGTATCCAATGGTAAGGAAGCAATTGATTATTTAAAAGAAGCACGAGATTCTAACGCCTTACCAGATTTGGTTTTTATGGACCTTCACATGCCTATTATGGATGGTATTGAAGCCCTGGGACATATTAAAAATGAAATGAACCTTGGAAATTTACCAGTAGTAGCTTTAACCGCAGACGCACTAGCAGAGCAAAAAGCCAATGGATTAAGAATGGGGTTTTCAGAATACATCACCAAACCAATTGTACAAGAAGAGCTGTATCTGGTTCTAAATCAATTCTTAAACCAGCCAGCCAACGTAAAATGATTTCCAGAACTATCTCTATTCTAATGGACCTGTGAAATGGCACGCTAATTCTAAAGCTCCTATTACTGAATTTCGAATACTAATCAGGATTTATAAGCGGGAAGTTCCAATGTAAATGTGGTTCCTTCATTTAAAGCACTCGCAACTGACAACTGACCTTTATTCTTTTGGGTAAACTCATAAACCAATTTCAGTCCCAGCCCTAAACCAGTTTCCCCTATTGTTCCATTCGTAGTTACCAAATCTTCCGAATTAAAAAGTTTATTCACTTTCTCTTGAGACATCCCTACCCCATTGTCTACCACTTCGATTTTACAGACACCATCATGTACAGTTGCAGATACACTCACCATTCCACCGGTATTGGTAAATTTAATTCCATTATGAACCAGATTCCTTAAAATGGTCGATATCGTATTTTTATCTCCATAAAGGAAAATTGGCTCTTCTGGCTTTATGTATTTAAGTTGAATATCCTTAGCTGCAGCATTGTCTTTGTACATGGTAACAATTCTGGTCACCAAATCATTTAAATCTAATTTTTCAGGAACATAGGGAAATTGTCCTCTTTGATTCATCGCCCAGTTAAGCAAATTATCAAGAAGCATAATCAAACGCTCGACAGATCCATCCATTTGATCTACAATGCCCGTAATCTTTTTGGGGTCACCATCCTTTAAATACATTTGGCAAACCGTAATTAATCCTCCCAATGCATGCACGGGCTCCCTCAAGTCATGAGAAATAACAGAGAAATACTTGTCTTTGGTATGATTTAACTGCTCTAAATCTTCATTTTGCTTTTCTAACTGCTTACTGAGTCTATTTTTAGAACGGAAGGAGGTAAATACAATTACAATGAGAAAAATAAAAGCAACAAGTAATATGGCTCCCGTGACTATTACAATTCGCGTATTCTTTTGTTGCTCCATCAAGTAGTCAACTTCCTTCTGCTTCAGACCAACCTCATATTCTGTTCGTAAATCCCCTAGTCTCTGTGTGGTTTGCAGATTTTGAATACTATCCTTGTAAGCGTAATACTGCGTTTGATATTTAATGGCTTCGTCAAAGTGATTCTTCTTTAAGGACAAGCGATATAATATTTGAGAAGCATCCCTGGCTTGTTCCTTTAGTCCTGCATTCTTGGCTAGTTCCAATCCCTTAAGAGTATTGGTAAATGCTTCGTCTTCTTTCTTTTCTTCTAGATATATCTTACCAAGATGATTGTAGTAGTCTGCCATACCATAGTCATCCCCTATCGGTTCAAGCATTTTTATAGCCTCAAACAATCCATTTATGGCTGTTTCGATATCCCCAAGTTTCCAATAAACCAATGAGCGATTTCCTATTATATATGCCAGTCCCATCTTCATATCGATCTCTCTGAGAATAATCTCAGACTCATTGTAATAAGACATGGCAGAATCATAATTACCAATTAAATAGTAATCATAACCATAGTTCAATAAACTAAATGCTAAATACTGTTTACTTGTCGTTTTCCTAAGGATATTGATAGATTTAGCCCCATAGTACAATGCATTCTCTGAATCGCCATTTTGGGTATAACAAGTAGAAATCTCTGGGTAAATGTCCTTTGCCAGAATATAACGAAATTGTTCTTTGCCCTCGGCTTCCGCAGCACTCACTGCTTCCGCGACACTCGTCTCGTTAAACCATTTTTCCAGCAGCTGTCG
>CAXEKM010000328.1:0-3197 GCA_963996645.1 uncultured Marinoscillum sp. | reverse complement strand
GATACTGCGAAAGTGGGATATTCCTTAACCAGTTTTTTTGCAGGACTTTTCATCGGTCAAATGTTTTACGGCATTTTGATTGATCGTTTTGGGCGTAAAAAACCCTTGATTGCTGGGTATATTATTTACATCCTGGCAAGTTTAGGTTGTGCTTTCGCTCCAACCTTGGATTCCCTGGTTGCTTTTAGGTTCTTGATGGCTTTAGGTGGATGCTCTGGAATGGTCATCAGCCGAGCTGTAGTTAGAGATGTGTTTTCCGGTAATGATATCGCAAAGACCTTTTCACAGTTGGTTTTGGTCATGGGGATTGCTCCAATCATTGCTCCTACCATTGGCGGATTTGTTAATAGCTGGCTGGGCTGGAGATGGTTATTTGGCACAATGGTGCTCATTGCCCTGGCTAACCTCATGCTGATTATTTTTGTATTACCTGAAACGAAAGGTCCGGACAACAGCATTTCACTAAAACCAAAAAGTATCTGGTCAGAATACCACAAAGTACTTCGATTCAAAAGCTTCATTCTCTATGCCGTGGCTGGAAGTTTTGCCTATGCAGGACTATTTGCCTATTTGACGGCTTCTCCTTCAGAATTCATGGAACGACTCGGCATGTCTGACACCCAATACGGTTGGGCGTTTGCATTCAACGCATCAGGCTTTATTATTGGAAGTCAGGTGAACCGCTTGATTTTGATGAGACATAGCGAGCTGTCAGCCTCACTACGCTCCTTATGGACACAACTCGGCGTTGCCATTGCCCTGATGGCCTTCAGTTATTTCCATATGGCAGGCATTACCCTTACACTAATAAGTACATTCTTATACTTGTTTATGCTAGGAATTTTGAACCCAAATACTCAAGCATTGGCCCTACGTCCATTCATCAAAGAAGCAGGGCGAAGTGCAGCATTGATGGGCAGTATTCAGATGATTGCTGGAGTTTTGACTTCAGGACTTGTGAGTTTCCTTCATGGTGATGACACACCAACCATGGCCATTGCCATGCTGGTATGTACATCTATTTCATTAGTCCTATTACTTATTAGCAGATTCGGGAACATTGCGGAAGCAAACCCGGAGCTTCAGAAAGCTTAACAAAAATCCGATTCACTTCACCGATAAACCAGGTCATTCTGCTTAAAGCCCAATTGCCTGAACATTTCAATTTTGACAATGTTGTTTGAGCAATACGTTTTAAACAACCATCAAAAGTGAAAATGACCAACCTCTACAGACTTGTGTACACCAGTTTTAGAAAACCAGAGTGTACAGACGAAGAAATCGATAAAATCTTACAGGCATGTAAAAAGAATAACCCTGCAATTGATATGACTGGGGTTTTACTCCATTCGGACAAACGATTCATTCAGTATATCGAAGGTGACAAAGCTCAAGTAGAGAGCCTGTTTGAACACATAAAAACTGATGACAGACATGCTTCAGTCAATCAGCGAGCGTTTGACCCTATTGATGAACGGCTATTTCCAAGCTGGGAGATGGGATATAAAGATTTGTCATCAGGGAAGTTAAACCTAGAAACAAACTCTTCCGCAGAAACCAAAGCATCATTCGATAAGCTTTTTGACCAAAATGAACTATCCGATGATTATGGGTTACGTCTTCTAAAAATTTTCGATCGGGTTAACTAATCCTGCATAGTTCTTGTCATTCCCTGAAATAGGTTGACCGTTTTTAAAAGAAGAAACGAGATGATAAAAACGGGAAAACGGATCAATTCACAACGAAAGTATTCTGAGGAATTTAAGCGTAAATTAGTAGACGATTTTGAAAAAGGTGAGATGTCAGTTCTACAAATGGAGCGTCACTATGGAGTTAGCAATCCTACTATTTATGAATGGATTTACAAGTATTCCGCCTACAATGAAAAGAATGTTAGGATCGTTGAGATGAAAGGCAGTCAAACTAATAGGATAAAGTTTTTAGAAGAAAAGGTCAAAGAACTGGAGAGAACTGTAGGTCAAAAACAGATACAGGTTGATTACCTAGAAAAGATGATTGACCTGGCCAAGGAGACTTATTCGATCGACATCAAAAAAAACTACAACACCCCACTCTCTGGTGGTTCCAAGCCAACCGACAAGTAATGAGCTATTCACTCAATACATTATATCGGACTGTAGGTGTCAGTAAACAAGCCGTTCAGCAGGCAAGAAGTCGACAAACAGCTTTTGATAGAGAGCTAGCTGAGTTGGTGATTTTGGCTGATCATCTCAAAAAGGAGCATCCAGGGTGTGGGGTCGAAAAGATGTACCGCACTTTACAACCCAAATGTATGGGCAGAGATAAATTTTGTGAGATTTTCCTTGATTTAGGCTTTGGAGTTAAACGAGTCAAAAATTACCACAGAACTACTTACAGTGGAGATATTTACTACCCCAACCTGATTGAAGGAATGTCGGTGATCAGACCCTATCAGGTAATTCAAAGCGATATTACTTATTTTCATCTCAATGACCAGCATTATTACCTGGTCTTTATCATTGATGTATATACACGTCAGATCGTAGGTTTTGCAGTCAATAATCATATGCGAACCCTGGCCAATATACAAGCCTTGAAGATGGCTTTAAAAGTGATGAAATATCAACCATGGGGATTGATTCATCACTCAGATAGAGGGGCTCAATACAGTAGTAATGACTATACAAAATTATTAAAGGATAAGCAGATCCACATCAGCATGGGTAAAGTGGCTTGGGAAAATCCCTATGCAGAACGTATTAATGGAATTATTAAAAACGAATATTTAAAAAAGTGGATAATCAAGGACTTCAGAACTCTGAAGAAAAAAGTAGCTCAAGCAGTAAAAAATTACAATCAAAAAAGATTGCACAGAGCTTTTAATATGGATTATTCTCCTATGGGGTTTTATCAAAACCTATTAAATTCAAACACCCAAGAAAGACCGAAGGTGACGATTTATACCGAAACAGGACAAAACTTCTCAGAGGCATCGAGCCACCAAGAAGTTTACCCAAGACAAGAACCTCTGGCTCACATTTGCCTGATGGATATATATAATGAATGTTGAACCATACGGTCAACGTTATTTAGGGAAGTACATCTAACAAAGAATATGTATCGCGGATCTAAGATCATGGTAATAATTTTAGATACGTGATAAATATTGAAGCTATCATTTATTCATACTTCAGTGTTTTAGCAGGGTCCAGAAT
>CAXEKM010000327.1:0-6531 GCA_963996645.1 uncultured Marinoscillum sp. | reverse complement strand
CTTCAAACTGATCAATATCGTAGAAGAAGTTGTCACGCGTATCGAAAGTTACCTGCTCTAATGGGTTGGTACCATCCAAGTGCTCAATGGCCTGTTTGATGTTTTCCACTCCGTAGATCTCCAAATTATCTACGATAGCGGCTTCAATGGCATTTTCTTTTGGAAGTATAAAGCCTTTAAACCCTTCCTTTCGAGCTTCGATGGCAATTGGCAAAGCGCCTTTTATCGGACGAAGAATCCCATCAAGGGACAATTCACCCATGATGATGTATTTTTCCAAATCGGGAAAGGATGCCTGCTCAGATGCTTGTAAAATTCCTAGAGCAATGGGAAGATCGTATGCAGAACCTTCTTTTTTGATGTCTGCTGGCGCCAGGTTAACCACAGTCTTTTGGCGTGGCATTCGGTATTCGTTGTATTTGAGCGCAGACTCTACTCGCTGCTCACTTTCTTTCACAGCAGAGTCTGGCAGACCCACCATGTGAAACCGAGTTCCCTGTCCTACATTTACCTCTATAGTAATGGTGTAAGCATTGACACCATAAACCGCACTTCCAAACGTCTTTGCCAGCATGGTTTCTAAATTACCATTTTCTCAAATAACTGTGCAAATAAAATGTGCAGGTTCATGCAGGAATACCTGATTCCCGACAGATTATCTGGCAGAATGTCTCCACTTGGCTGCAGACAGCACCAGGAAGATAATGTTACATACGATTAATACAGAGAAGAAAAACGACATATTCTTTTACTTTTAATAAGATAAAAGTGATCAGAATGAGTCAATAAAAAGTAGATTAATCGTTGACTGGAATAAAAAGGAAGTTATTTAGTTAACCGTGAAAGGTGAGCTCGAATTGGACAATTACTTGTCGTCCTCGTCATCATCATCTCCAAGATCAAATTGAGGCAATTGTGGTTTTTCATCGTCCTCTTCTTCGTCATCGTCCTCCTCATCATCTTCGCCTTGAGACTTGTCATAGAGCTTGGCTTTGTACTTGAGAACTTCTTCTTCGGCTTTTTTTACTCTACGCTTCAGGGAGATGATCTGGAAGTTTTCTGCTGCTAGCTCCACAATCATCAACACGCTCAATATGATAAAAGCGCTCATCGTATATACTGGAAGCTTGCGGAGCGCAAAAGTCATATCTATCTTCTCCTTATAGCTTTCCATATTACTCATTATGTCCACACTATAGTAGAGAACTAAAAATGCCGCAATCAAATAGATTGGGTAGAAGAATAGCTTGAACTTTCTCATCTTTTATTTTGAATCTTGGCGAAAAGTTAGGCAAAACTCACCGAGGCAACCAATCTTATCGACTGAATGCGTCAAAAAGCCTGCAACCGGGTCAGTTCACTATATAAACCGTCCTTTTGGACAAGCTCATCGTGGCTCCCAGACTCTTCCACTTTTCCTTTGATTATAACTAAAATACGGTCAGCATGTTGGATCGTTGTATGACGATGGGCAATAATCAACGTTGTTCTCCCTGTCATCAGTTGCCCCAAAGCTTTCTGTACAATGTGTTCAGATTGTGCATCCAATGCAGAGGTCGCTTCATCAAGAATCAACAACTGTGGATTTCTCAACATCGCTCTGGCAATGGCAATTCGCTGCTTTTGACCACCGGAGAGTCTGGCTCCGTTAGAGCCAACAGTAGTTTCTAATCCAGTGGGCAATTGATTTACAAACTCAGACACGAATGATTGATCCATCACTTCCTGCAATTTCTCCTCACTCACATTCTCCATTCCAAACAATATGTTGTTGCGAATGGAGTCATCAAACATGACCGATTCCTGAGATACAAACGCAACGTGTGACCTCCATAGATGTTGATTTAATTCAATTAATGGAACTCCGTCTAACAAAATTGCACCTGATTTAGGTTGATAGAATCCACAAAGCAGATCTGCTATGGTTGATTTTCCCGATCCAGAAGGCCCAACCAACGCGACTACTTCTCCCCGATTTATCTGAAAACTCATTTGATCCAATACCAAATGGTCACCATAGGAGAAGCTACACTCTGTAAACTGGATGTTTTGTTGGAAACCGGGTGTTAACTGGCCCGTTGATGTTTCTTGTTGCTGGTCCAGCAATTCAAAAATTCGACTTGCAGAGGCGAGGCCTTTATTGATCTGTGAACTGGCTACGGAAATGGCTTTGGCTGGGTTAAGTAGCTGAGAAAAGATCACCAAAAATCCTATAAACGTGGCTGCATCCATGGATTGATCAATCAAAACCATTTTGCCGCCAAGAATCAGCGTAATCACCAAAACGATTACACCTACTACTTCACTGATCGGAGATGATAAATTCGACTTGGAGGCAATTTGATAGGTTTCTCTCGCGTAAGATTTCAGATTTTTTTCAAATCGCCCTTTTACCCAGTCCTGTGCATTCATGGCTTTGATGGCGCGAATACCTGAAAAGGCCTCCTCCAGTAATCCACTCAACTTTCCAACAGATTCCTGAGATCTACGAGACCATTTTCTAATCTTCCTGGCCACAATGGACACTCCAAACCCAGCAGCCGGAATAAGAACTAGTGTGTACAAAGTCAACTCTGCGGAAATCACGAAAAGTGCCACTAAATACCCAATCAATAAAAAGGGCTCTTTGATCAGTGCCTTCATTGCACTGACAATCGACTGTTCTACATCCTGTACGTCTACTGTGAGTCTGGAAACAAAATCACCTTTGTGCTGCTCATGGAAATAACCAATATCAAATCGAAGAACTTGCTCGAAAGCTTCCTGACGTAAGTTTTTTATAGTTCGGACACGCACTTTCGCCAATATCAACTGAGAAGCGTAGCGAAAGACATTGGCCATCAGTACGGAAACAGCCACCAATGCGCAAATGAAATACAGTGCGGCAACTTTTCCCTCCACCTTTATATAACTATGGAGTTCCTGGTAAAACTGACTTTTAATAGAAGCGATTACTCCTCCTTGCTCCACAGGCTCTTGAACCTGATCAAACAATACCTGAAGTAATGGAATAAGCGCAGAAAGGTTAATAACACTGAAAACCGTCGCGCCAAGTATCAAAAAGAGATACAACGGCAGAATTTTATCAACCGGTTGGGCATACTTTGCTATGCGCCAGAGTAACTTCATTAAAACAAGTAGCTTCTAACCGGGAAGTTCCAATAGACTCCAAACGTCACCATCTGTGCAGCTTTTGATTGTCCGGTTACTGAGGACTCCTCTCGATAAATCATGGTCCCGTTCAGAATCAAATTGTGATACAGCATGTACTGCGCATTGAGCTGAACCATCGTCAAATCAATCGTTTCTCCCTGGAACATATCATTCCCATAGTCTCCAGGACGATTATCTGGTAAGTATGGTTCCATGATATCGCGTCCATAACTCAAGCCATTGATGTCATTGCCATATTTGGCCAATAGTAAATCCGCTTTTAACTTCAGTTTCGGAATTGGTTGGTAACTGATGCTGGAGAGAATTTCTCTAAAGTTTGCGCCAAGAGGATGCGCCAGCGCCATATTATAATGACTGTAATTGGTATAATAACTTTCATGTGCATACAAATAAGGTCTCACACGGTTGAGCTCTAATTGTAAGTCCAGGTTTTTTAACCCAAACGCATCGAAGTATTTACCACCTAGTTGGAAGCCTTGCTTGTTACCCCACCAACCAGTATTGTCCAGCAACTCTCCAACTACCAGCTCATCAATTGCTAGCTGTCCATATAGCGAAACTTGTTTCCATAGATTCCATTTGAAATCCAGACCAACTATCGTGTTGCCTCCACTTCCATCTTGCTGCTCAATGGATTTGAAAAAGATGATGGGGTTCAAAATTCCAAGATTTGTATTATTGGTACTATCTCCTTGTATAAAGGACTCAAATAACCCGATGGTCAACTTTGGTGTGACCTGCACACTCAAATGGTGATTGGCGAAATACTTTTTAGGGAAAGCTCCTGTACCCAATAGCCCAAAGTCTCCACCATATGTTTGTGCAATGAGTTGCGCGAAGATGTTGGTGTATTGAATCTTCCAAACTTTGGTATTCAATCGCAGGTAGGGATAATTATTGCCAATATCAGAAAGAATCAAAGAGCGTTTCCCATCTCCTATAAAATGCTTTCCATATCCCAGTTGTACACCGATGTGTTTGGTCGCATTGATGTCGACATATCCTTGTGCACGCAAAAAGTCAACTCCTGTTCCTCCGTACTGTTTCCAAAACCCTTCATAGGGAACAGCGAGAGTCGAGTCAGTCATATCTTTAATGTAATCAGCGTATCGCGCCTGATTCTCCGTAAGGAGGGTATAAAAACTGACTCTTTTATCCACAGTTCCTCGCAGCTCAAGGCCTCGATAGTTTTGATACAAGGTTTCGTCGAGCCTTCCTTCTGCGTCTTTTCCAGCTTCAATTAACCAAACAGGGTTCACATGAAGGTCAAAAGATTCGTCAGAATAGGAGAAAAAATCAGACTCATATTTATATAGCGCATTAAATAATCCCTTTTGTGCGGCAGGAACAGAGTCCTGATGTTCGCGAGTTTCCAGGATGATATAACCGAGATCTGCTTTATCAGATTTACTCAATTCCCAATCCACTCCATTGGATATTTCCGTAAAATAGGCCCTGTTAATGGGCTTTACAGTAGAAAAAACGCTGATTTCCCCTTTTACGTCCCATTCATCGAGAACTGGATATGCCCAGCTATTTAGTGGAATATCAGTAGATTGTGCTGCTAACTTATTGATCGTCAGAGCGAGTATTATTATCAAAGTAAATCTCACGAAGTAAAAATATTAAAAAAGGTGCTTTTGATTATCACATAATTTACTCTATCTTTGCATTCCTTTTTAAGAAAAGCATCGAGGAAATTATGAAAAAGGACATTCATCCGGAATACAAAGACGTTATATTTTTCGACACTACAGGCGACTTCAAATTTAAGACTCGCTCAACTATGTCTAGTGACGAAACTATCAAGTGGGAAGATGGTAACGAATATCCATTGATCAAGATAGAGGTTAGCTCTGCTTCTCACCCATTCTACACTGGTAAGAATATCTTCTTGGATACTGCTGGTAGAGTGGAGAAATTCAACAAGAAGTACAAAAAGAACAAGTAATTGTTTTCAAATACATGAGTTTACAAGTCTTCAGGCATTGCTTGAAGACTTTTTTTGTTTGTACTTACTAGTCCAGTCGAAAGCGATTAATTTTACCCTATGAACATCCTTTTTGCTGAATCTTCAGACGCCCATTTACAACTCCTACCTCTCACCTACACACGTCCTATCGCCAATTTGCGCGTTGGGATCCTTACGATAGATGAGAAATGGGCTAAGCAATTAGCGATTGAGTCCTTTGGATACGCTACTCAGGAATACCTTCAAGCAAAGTTTCCATTTACAGAAGCAAATGATGAGACCCTGTGGATTGTAGGTGGAATTCTACCCAACCCACAACTAATTGGCCAGATCCAAAAACTTTCATCAGGTAAGGCGATTACCAAAGAGAACAGAATACTCATTGCCAAAGGCTCCAAAAACCCATTAGAAAACCCGGAAGCGTATTTGTCAATCGAGTTTTCTGGAGATACTTCTGAAGTTTCATTCACCTGGGACCTGTTCCGATTGAATGGACAGGAAATTCGAAACGACTATAAGTTAATCACCGCCGGACGAAAATCTGCTGCGATTGAAGATCCGCACACCATTGTCTATGGTGCTGAAAATGTCTTTTTAGAAGAAGGAGTCACCATCAAAGCTGCAGTATTGAATGCCGAAAATGGCCCAATCTACATTGGTAAGGATTGTGAAGTTCAGGAAGGCGCATTGATTAGAGGTCCGTTTGCAATGGGAGAACACTCCATTGTGGCCATGGGTACCAAACTACGAGGAGATACATCTACAGGTCCATACTGTAAAGTGGGTGGTGAAATTTCTAACAGTATTTTCTGGGGTTACAGCAACAAGGGTCATGATGGTTTCCTTGGCAACTCTGTGTTAGGAGAATGGTGCAACCTCGGTGCAGCTACGAACAATTCTAACCTTAAGAACAATTACGACCCTGTAAGAATGTGGGACTTCAAATCCGGAAGTTTTGCGCATACAGGATTGCAATTTTGTGGTTTGATCATGGGTGATCACAGCAAAACAGCTATTGGTACTATTTTCAATACTGGAACAACTGTTGGCGTGGCTTCCAACATTTATGGTCATGGCTTTCCCAGAACAATCATTCCCTCATTTGCCTGGGGAGGCTCAGAAGGATTTGTCACGCACCACCCTCGTAAGGCCTTTATCACGGCAGATATTGTGATGAAAAGAAGAAATTTAGACCTCAGCCAGGAAGATAAAGACATCCTAAATCATATCTTTGAAGCTTCTTCCCAATACAGAGTCTGGGAAAATAAAGATTAAGTATGCAGTTTGCCGAAATTCCGGGATTAGATGATTTGAAAAATTCTCTTGTAGCCTCTTACAAGAACAATCACATTGCTCACGCACAGCTATTTAACAGTGCGCTGGGT
>CAXEKM010000326.1:0-8848 GCA_963996645.1 uncultured Marinoscillum sp. | reverse complement strand
CCTGTACTTTTTGCGGTATTGAGGGCTAATCCTTGAAGTGATCGATGAAGGGAACGGCTATTAACCTGCAGTTGCTGTAGTCGCTTCAACGATGCTTCTTTCTCGGCAGTCCGAGTAAAGAGCAAAATGGCGGTATGTTGAGTGTCGACTATCATTTTGGGGGCGATAACTTGAACAACCTACGTAACTGGAGATTGTTTTGGATGTAAGCTAAGATAAATATTATTACATCCTATTGCGCTATGCTAGCTCTGTATGCTAGCCGACACTCAAAAAGGTTCTTAATTCAATTTGGAGATTAGATCTACCACTGCGTCTTCTTTGCTACCAGCAAAACCTTCTACAAATTCCCCTCCTTTGAAAATGGCGAAATATGGAAGGTTAGTTACTCCTCCAGCTTTTCGTGCTTCAGGGTTTTGTTCCGCATTCACATCTAGAAAAGATACGCCTGCAAATCGATCATCATTAGAAAGTCGCTTATACTTTGGTGAGAACAGTCTACAGTTACCACACCAATCTGCATAATACTTCACGACTACTTTATCATTTTCACTCAGCTTGCTACCAAACTCAGAGTCAGTTACTATTTCTACTGCCATTGATTTCTGATTTTTTAAGAATTAGACAAATTAAAAACTCAGTTTTGGGTTACTTTGTCGCGGCAAAAATAAACAAGGATGAGCTTAAAGACTTTTGTGAAGATCGGAAAAATTGACAATCTATCAGATGCGCGTTATTGTGCAGGAATGATGGTGGATATATTAGGTTTTAACCTTGAAGAAGGTACTGAAGGTTATGTTTCACCAGAGAACTTTTCTGAGATTTCAGAATGGGTGGCTGGTGTTTCTTTCTGTGGAGAGTTTGCCAATGCGCAGCCTGCAGAGGTTAAACTAGCAACAACACAATACAAGATCGATTATTTGGAAGTTCAAAATGTAGATCTGTTGGAAGAGCTTTCTGATTTAACCACCAAACTGATTCTGAAAATCGTCCTTAACTCAACTGACGACCTGGAGAAACTCAGTAGTCAATTGGAACTTGCAGGTGGTTTGGTAGAGCATGTCATCATCACATCTCTACATCCAGAACTTTCAGATGCTATTGTTGCCAAACTAGCGACCATAGATACTGATCTATCTATTCTGAGAGGATTTGATATCAATGAAGTAAGTGCCAATGAAGCTGCTGATAGCAACGTATTTAGTGGAATTGAAGTAGAAGGAAGTCCTGAAGATCGTCCTGGGTTCAAGGATTACGGGATTGTAATGGATATCCTCGAAGAACTAGAAGAAGACTAAAAAATAAAGGCACAACCATTTGGTCGTGCCTTTTCGATTTGATTAGGGTAATTGTTGTTTAATTAATCTGGTTTATTGGGGTAATTAAATGGTATCTAATGCTCCTTTGATATCGCTCCAGATATCTTCTACATTCTCCACTCCTACTGACAAACGAACCATTTTTTCTGTAAGTCCTAATTCGTTCTTGATTTCACAATCTACGTCTGCGTGAGTCATGGTATAAGGATGCTGAGCTAAGCTTTCTGTACTTCCTAGTGATACTGCCAGTTTGATCAATTTCATATTGTTCAGCACCTTAAAAGCTTCCTTCTCACCGCCACGCACATCAAAAGAGAGCATTGCTCCAGGTGAACTATACTGGCGTTTATAAATTTGATAATCAGCACTATCTTCTTTTAGCAATCCGAGGTAATGCACTCGCTCTACTTTAGGATGGTCTACTAATCGATTGGCAATGATTTCAGCATTGCTAGCTTGCTGGTCCATACGAACCTTTAAGGTCTCCAAACTTCTCATTAGTAACCAGGAAGTCCATGGACCTGCCATATTACCAACGAACGTTCTGAAACCCTTTACTCTGGCAATTAGCTCTTTACTGCCAAGACATGCTCCTGCCACCACATCACTATGTCCACCAATGTATTTAGTAGCAGAATACAACACCAGATCAGCACCATGATCTAGCGGATGCGACCATAAAGGCCCCATGTAGGTATTATCAACAGCTACCAAAACTTTATCTTCAACAGAATGCTCATCAGCCAACTGCCTACACATTTCGATATCAATGAGTGCATTGGTTGGATTTGCAGGAGTTTCCAGATAGATCATCTTCAGTCTACCATCTGCTTTTTTGATAATCTCAGCTATTTCTTCTTTCGTATGATGGGGTCTAAATTCTGCTGTTTTGATTCCATACTGAGTCAATATCTTGCGGATAAAATGATCAGTACCTCCATAGACTGGAGCACTGTGCAATAACAGATCACCTGGTTTTAAAAACTCAAACAAAGTAGATGTAATTGCCGACATGCCACTTTCGAAAACGGCACAATCTCCTGCTTTGTCCCAAAGCGACAAACGGTTTTCCAGAATCTCTAAATCCGGATTATTCAACCGACTGTAAATGAGACCTAACTCCTCATTTTCTTTCTTTTCCCTAAGGCCATAAGCCACTTCGAAGAAAGCCTTACCTTCCTCAGCATTCTTGAAAACAAATGTGCTGGTTTGAAAAATTGGACATTTAATGGCTCCTTCTGATAACTCAGGTTTGTAGCCATAGGACATCATTAAACTTTCGGGTCTCATATGCTTTGGGTTTCATCCAAAATTAGAGATACCCTAAACAATTTCCGAATTACCATTCTATATTAGAATATAAATCTACATATTTGATTTATACAGAAATATTTTCCCATCACCCTGATTAAAATCGTGTTATATAGAAAATAAAACTATGGATTCAACTGACCTAAAAATCCTCAAGCTCTTACAAAAGAATGCACAGTACACTCACAAAGAAATAGCTGACAAGATCGGTTTAACAATCACGCCTGTCTATGAACGAATAAAGCGTTTAGAAAAAGATGGCACAATTCAGCGATATGTGGCCTTGCTTGATCAAGAGCAACTTAACCTATCTCTCGTGTCTTTCACCAATATCTCCCTTAAAGAGCACTCAAAAGATTACATCAAGAAATTTGAAGAGGAGATTACCAAAATCGATTCTGTAGTGGAATGTTATCATATTGCGGGACAATACGATTACATGCTTAAGATTGTGATAAAAGACATGAAGGCCTACCAGTCTGTAGTAATCAACCAGTTGGCCTCCATGGAAAATATTGCAAATGTCACCAGTTCATTCGTGATGACTGAAGTAAAAAAATCTACTGAACTTCCTATTCGATAGGTTATTTAACTGTATTTAATCTTACCTCAAAGATCAGAGTAGCGTTACCAGGAATAGTTCCACTACCTGTGGTTCCATAACCGTATTTGGACGGTATAAACATAGTGATTTTACCTCCTTCACTCACATAAGGCATTAAAATCCTCCATCCTTGAATAAGATTTTGTAGGTTAAAATCAACTGCCACATTGGAATCAAACTCAATATCAGAAGACAATAACCTTCCAGAATAATCAACATTCACCAAGTCTGAAGCAGTAGGATATGTTTCTCCATCTCCATCACCAGCAATAATATATCGCAAACCATAAACACTATCTATTTCGGCGACTAACTCATTTTCTTCAATATAGTTATCGATTAAAAGTTGCTCAAACTCGAACTGACTTAATACTTTCTTTAATTTAACTTCTAAAATAAGCGTGCTATTCTCTTGCACATTGCCGTTGAAAGCCTGATTTTGACCATAACCATAATAGGATGGTATGAACATGGTCATTGAACCACCTTCATTGATATAAGGCAATAAGATTTGATATCCCGGAATCCAAGAATTTAAAGCTATATGTAAACTATCTTCATTTATAAATTCAGAACCACCGAGAACTCTACCAGTAATTTCCACAAGGCTTACATCCTCTGTACCTGGCTTTTCCCCATCACCTTGTTCATGAATAATATATCTTAAATCATAACCACCCGTATCAATCTGAGCCGTTAAGCCATTTTCATCCAAATAAGCATCAACTGCATCCGTCTCCTTTTTAAATTGTTCCAAAGGATTAATCAAATCATCTGTCTTAAAACAGGACGCTAACGATATAAGTACTAAAATACTTACACCCACCAATAACCTATTCATCATTCGAACCTTCATTCTCTTTAAACCTAAATTTCAAATATTTAATTTTCTCACCTTTTGCAGTCCAGATCCCTTCATATTTGGTTTTAATACCATGATGATCTTTCAGCAATTCTTCTTCCTTGTATAAATCTTTAGTGAAAACAAGATCATTTACAGGAAACTCATTTTCCAATACCTCCAACGTGTAATCAAACAGTGAGGTGCTATCCGTCTTAAACTTAAACCAACCGTTCGGTCGACAAAGTTTCTGATAAACCTTTAAAAATCGAGGATTGGTCAATCGACGTTTGATATCCCTGTCTCTGGGTCTGGGATCTGGAAATGTCAACCAGAACTCATCTACTTCTCCTTCTCCAAAAAACTTATCCAACTCGTGGATCTTTGTTCGAAGAAAAGCCACATTATCCAGATCATTGTCTAAGGCATATGTACTACCTTGATACAAACGATCACCTTTGATATCAACTCCGATATAACTTCTATCTCGATCTACTTCTGCTAAACCTACACTATACTCTCCATCTCCACATCCCAACTCAACGGTTATAGGACGCTCATTTTTAAAATATAGTTGGTGCCAGTTACCTTTTATTTTATCAAAAAGTGGCTTACCTGGTTCAATGATATTTTCCCTCTTCGCATTCTCTGCGAATCGAAATAGTTTCTTTCTCACAATCCTTCAATTTCTGCGACCACAAAAGTACTACCACAAACTAAAATGAGATCATTAGTTTGTGCATTCTTTGTAGCTACTGTTAAGGCATCGTTCACATTTTCAAAAGCTTCTCCTGATATTCCAGCCTCGAGAGCCTTAGATTGTAGTTCAGTAGCTGCCATCGATCGTGGAACCGATGATTGGGTAAAATAGAAACGAGCTTTCTCAGGAAGCATCTTGAGGACTTTATCGACCTCTTTATCTTTGACCATCCCGATAATCAAATGAAGTTTCCCCTCACTATGATGATTTATTTGATCAATTAATATAGACAAACCAGGTTCATTGTGACTCACATCTGCAATGGTCAATGGCTCACTTTTCAGGACTTGCCACCTTCCCTTCAAGCCAGTGCTAACCTTTATTGCGCTCATTCCATGTCGGAAAGCTTCATCCGAAACAACAAAACCATCATCATGTAAAAGGTGAACACATTCGTATACACCAGGCACATTTTTCAAAAAGTATCTTGCGGTTATATCAGTCTCAACATGGGCCAGCATTGTTGCACTTCCCTTTTTCAAATCAAATACCTGTCCAGTCAAACTCTCAGAAATTTGGTCACAATGTACATCAGTAAAGTAAATTGGACTTTTTAGTTCTCCTGCCTTATTTTCAAAAACATGGGCGATTTCAAGCTGATTGGCTCCTATCACTACAGGAATTCCCGGCTTGATAATACCGGCCTTCTCTCCTGCTATTTTTTCCAATGTATCACCAAGCATGTCCGCATGATCAAAACCAATCATTGTAATCAGAGAAACAAGTGGTGTAATCACATTGGTACTATCTAATCGACCACCCAAACCCGTCTCAATGATGGCAATATCTACCTGTTGATCAGCAAAGTATTTAAATGCTAAAGCAACAGTCACTTCAAAAAACGAAGGATTGATTCGTTCAATATGTTGCTGATTATCAGTTACGAACTGAGCAACATATTCCTCTGAAATCTCCTGACCATTAAGTCGGACTCTTTCTGTAAAAGACTTGAGATGTGGAGAGGTATACAGACCTGTTTTATAACCAGCACTTTGCAGAATAGAAGCAATGGCATGCGCAGAAGAGCCTTTCCCGTTGGTACCAGCTATATGTACACTTTTAAAATCGTTTTGAGGATTACCAAGAGCATCAAGTAGAGCTATCGTGTTGGTCAAATCCTTCTTGAAAGCAACTTTTCCGACACGTTGAAACATCGGCAAACGCTCATAGAGGTAAGTCAATACCTGCTCGTAATTCATTACTTTGATCGAATAATAAAGGTAATTGTACCGCTAGACATTGGTGCGGGTTTGTAATCATTAGTTTTCGAGAATGAAAGTCTCTCTATAGACTGACGATAAAATCGCTCAACCGTAGGCGAAACAGTGGAAGAAACAAGTTCAATTCCTACTATGTAACCATCCTGATCTACTTTTATCTTATAGACTATTTTTCCTTGCTCAGAAGAGTTGTCCTTCGGATCGGGTTTGAAATCCCATACCCATCCTGCCATTTGTAAGCTTGCTCCATTGGATGAACCCTGATCACCCATGAGTGCTCTACCATCAATGGTTCCTTCCTCTTTGCCTTCACGACCATCCTTTGCTGTCTCTCCGCTTCTATTATTGGTTTCCCCTTGATCAGCTTTTGGCATTAACGCCTCTTTTTGGACTTCTGACTTCTTAGGTTCCTCAACTTCTGGCTTTGGAGTCGTTTTCTTGACTTCCTCTTTCACCACTTCCTTTTTCGGTTGTTCCACAGGTTTTTTCACCTCCTCTACAACCTGAGGACTCGGCTGGTCTGTTACCGGAGTTTCCTGTACAGGGTCCACCTCTTCCACTGGCTCCTCAATGGATTCAGTTTCTACAGGTTCCTCTACACTGTTTTCGTCTGCAGTTTCCTCTGCACTCTCCTCAGAGGCTTCTTCTTCCTGTGTGATCTCTTCAGCTGGATCAGGAGTTGTTACGGGTTTTGGACCAGAACCTACGTTCTCCAGCCCAAATGCCAATTCAATCCCATAGGATGGTATGGGCGGATCCGGCTCCCTCCATGCAATCAAAAAGTAGAACAGCAGCAACAAAACTAACTGCACACTGATGGATGCAATCCAACTTATTCGTCGATATTTCTTTTCTTTCTCCTCAGCCATATTAGTTCGGCTTGGTCGCGATAGATACTCTAGCCTCTAAAGCTGTTGCAATGCCAGCAACGCTCACCACTTTCTCGACAGGAACAGTCTTGTCACAGTGCAACACCACGACTCCTTGTTTTCCAGCCAATGCACTTCTTAAAACACCTTCTAATTGATTTAAGGACACTTTCTTATCATCAACGAAATACTGTAGGTCATCAGTAATGGTAACGCTCACTTTTTGCATCACAATTTCTGAACTCTTACTTGAAGGCAAGTTTACAGGCAAACCTGATGGAGTAATGAACGAAGAAGTCAACATAAAGAAGATCAACAACAGAAATATCACATCTGTCATGGATGACATACTAAATGATGCCTCTATCTTATGTTTAGAATTTAAATTCATTTCTGTGGCTCTTGTAATAGATCAACGAAATCGATGGAACTATATTCCATTTTATGTACCAACTTCTGTACTCTCGAAACCAGATAATTGTAACCTAAGTAAGCCAAAATACCAACAAACAAACCTGCGGCAGTGGTAATCATCGCTTCATAAATACCACTTGACAATAACTTAGGACTAACCGCTCCTTCTTCTTGTGCTATAGCAATGAAAGCTTGAATCATACCGGTAACAGTACCCAAGAAACCAATCATTGGAGCAGCACCACTGATAGTAGCCAACATGCTCATGTTCTTTTCTAAACGATACACTTCAATTTTACCTGTATTTTCGATACTCGCTTCAATATTCTTTAACGGACTACCAATTCGAGAGATTCCCTTTTCGATCATTCTAGCAACAGGAGTATCGGTTTGAGCACACAACATTCGAGCGCCATCTACATTACCATCCAACACCATATTTCGAATTTGGTCCTTAAAGCCTTCTGGGGTTTTAGAGGAATTGTTAATCACTAACAGTCGCTCTACGAAAATATAAATGGCTCCAACCCACAACAGGATGATTGGAATCATCATGTAGCCACCATTCAACAACAACTCCAAAACTGAAATTGTATCTGCTCCTTGTTCAGGTTCTATTTGTAGTAATATCATTTATTTCTAAAAGTGTATAAACAAAAAAATCGTTTAATCTCGCACACTAAACGCGAGATTAAACGATAGATTGTTAACTAGGTTTGATTAATATCTTAAAGGCCAAATATCTTGTCCAAATTCTGCTTTGAAACCTTCTAAACCAGCTTTTGCATCTGCAAATGAATTGTATTCAGCAATTGCCACTCTGTAGAATCTTGACTCTCCGAAAGGTGGAATCACGATCGGGCTTCTGCCGTCCTTCGACAATTTATTTGCGTAATCATTTGCTAAGTCATCATCGAAGAAACTGCTCACAATGATGTAGGTTTTACCCGTTTTCTCTGTCAAAGAAGTAATCTCACCCGCTGGCTTTTGAACTGCCGGCTGTGGTTTTGGCTCCTCTTTCTTTACAGTTTTCTTAGGTTCCTCTTTCTTAGCTACTGGTGTAGTCTCTGCAGGCTTCGTTTCAGCAGGAGTTGTTTCCTCTTCTTGCTTTGGCTCTACCTTTTTCTCTGGAGCTTTCTTAGCAGGTACTTCCTTCTTAGCAGCAACTTTCTTAGGTGTTTCGTCAGAGTTTCTGAAGATTAACAACAACACAAAAGCTACAACTGCAATACCAAGTACCCCGAAAACTACGTAGCGCACAAACTTGCCACGACCACCGCTTGGTTCTGTTTGATAAGAACCTCCAGATGGAGGAACAGTTCCGCCAGCAGCAGGCTCTGAATATTCAATTCCAGCATCAAAGTCATCAGAATCATCATCCGAACCGAATACAGACGCAGCAACTTCATTGTCGTCACTTTCCATACCGATTTCATCAGAATCAAAATCTTCAAAAGACTCCTCTTCATAGAATCCTCCAGTATCTCCTTCAGCCAGAAGTTCTTCTTCT
>CAXEKM010000325.1:0-3860 GCA_963996645.1 uncultured Marinoscillum sp. | reverse complement strand
GTGTAGTCGAGGTTAAACGCTGGCCATCTCACTGTTCCTAAAGACATTCGCTCGTTATCGTTGATCACGAACACTTCGTCTTTTGCATAGCGAACTGAAAGTGTAGCTTCACTCACCTCATAGGTAGAAGCAGTTTCTGAACCCGGCTCATCTACATAGTAATTGAAATCGAATTGTGGATCGAAAGATTCAAACTTATAAGACGCCTCAGCGCCAAATCCCCTACTCAACTGTCTAAATAGACTGATTCGTGTTTTATTGATGAAAAAGGGTTGTGTCAGTGTACCAAAGCGACTCAAAGAATAAAACAAACTATTTGGCTCGATCTGCTCATTGAGCAACCAAACCTGCTCCAACTCCTTCTGATGCTCTATTTTAACATTCGTCCAGGGTGATCGATCCAATATCCGGTCTACATAGATCTTGTATTTGTATTGCTCATCATCAAATCCATACCCGATATAGCCACCTACAGTCCACTTTCTACTAAAATCTATATTCGTTCTTGCACCAAACCCAATTCTGACACCTTCTACATTATTCTTACCAAAGAAAGTTGGATATGGTCCCAAGTCAATTTTACCTACTTTATAATAGCCTGTAATTAAGAATTTGGCCATGTCCATGTAGGTCTTAACAGCAGGAATCTTCTTCAGCGTATCGATCATCATGAACACGTTTTGCTCCGTGCTTGTCAACGTATCATGACGAAATTCTTCCCAGTATTCGTCAGTAAAATCACGAACGTCTTCCTCCATGGTCACCGGATCCAGATAGAACTCGTTAGGTTTTGGATCATTTACCTGATGGTCTTTGGTAGAAACATAAAACTTCGCCAGCATGCCGGCCGTCTGCTTGGTGATTTGACTTACATCTACCACCACACGTGTCTTTTCAGGAAGCCATGGACCTGCAGATGACTTAATCATATCCTGCTGGATCTTGATCTTTTCGATGTAATTCAGGTTTACTTCCTTTGGTACCGTAGCATCAATTCGCCGGATAGCGTAATCCTCCTTAGTGATCCACATGGTGCCCGTAAAGGCCAAATCCTGCTCACGCTTAGGATAAAAATCTATTCGATAACAATAGTCATTGCCGACATACAAGCTATCCTCCAAATACACTTCATAATACAGCTTCCAACTATCTGCGATTGGAGAAACGAACTCTTTCGTAATGATATTTAGCCAGTTCTGATAGAAGTTGTATTCCTGGAAAGTAGATCCAATTACCTGTGAGGTTAGTGTACCATCTGTGATACCTACTCCACTTACCTTGGTTTTAATGATGTTCTCTCGCTTTAAGGTCGGATCAATTCGATAATAATATCTGGAAATGGCCTCTGAAAGGAAAATTGGCAATACAGGTTTTCCATCATCTCCTGCAATGGTCTGGATACTATCTAATACTCCTTGTACTTTCTTCACGAGCTTCCACTTCTGAATGAAATCAGACAAGTTGTCTACATCAAACTCCACTTTGGTATAGCTCTCATAGTCATAAGCACTCAACGAACGTTTATCATTTGCTTTCTTATGATCCACCACCTTTCTCATAATTGGCCAGGCTGGATTCTCCCCAGCATAAACAACCACCTCTCCCAGTGTTTGAACATCCTCATCCAATTGGAAATTAATAGTCTGAGAAACTCCTCTCTTGAGTGCTTTGGTTCTTTTGACAAATCCGATGTAGTGAACCTCTATAGAATCAACCGCTGCTGTTGTCTTAGCGGAAAAGTTTCCTTCAAAATCTGTGATGGCACCATCCTGAGTACCAGTGAATATAACGTTGGCAAAAGGAATAGGTGTTCCAGTTGCTGACTCGGTGACTTTACCACTTACTACAGTCTGTGCATTAATGACTGCCGGGAAAAGTAATAGAAGGATTATTAGTTTGGCGTTGAACTTCAAATACAATGTGGCTGGTTTTGTACAACAAAACAAAGCTAATTGTACGATAATGTCATTGTTTGGATGCAGCTATTTAATATTTTTCTTCATATCCTTCACTTCATTCTGCAAATCCATCACCATTCCAGCAATTTTATCAAGGCTCAACTCATTTTTAGAGTCCGGATCTGGAAACTCGATACTGATGTAGGCTTTTGCTTCCCAAATCTCGATAACATCCTTAGCAGCAACCTCATACGCAGAATAAGACTTGTTGTCAGACACGAGATATAAACAACCTCTTTCCTCAATGTAGTTAAAAACACGCTTGTAGACTACTCCTTCTTTGTCCGTAAGCAACACATAGGTCTTTCCATTTTTGATGTCTGAAAAACCATCTACATATTTCCCAATAACAATAGAACCTGAAGGAATCGGCAGCATGGAATCACCACTGATTTCGAAAGCACGGTAAGTTGCATTCTTTGGCAACATTGGCAAATGGAATTTTGGAAGCTCCGACAAGTACTCTGGATCAGAGTAGCCATTCAGATAACCTGCAGCAGCCTTTTGAGGAATCAATTCGACATTTTCGTTTTCCTCATTATCAACAGTGATAGATAGAATCTTCACTTTCTCTCTTGGTTCGCCCTCTTTTCCTTTGGTAAGATCTTTAGCAATCAGATCATCAGCTACCACATTCAGAACCTTGGCAATGCTAATTAGTGTCTGTAATCTAGGCTCTGCTCTTGCTTCCTCATAAGCACCAACAACAGACCTTTTGATTCCTACTTCATTCGCAAACTGCTCCTGAGTAAAACCAGCTTTCTTTCTAAGAAATTTAATATTTTCAGCAATTACGCTCACAATTCTTACGATTAGGTTCTAACTATCAAAGATGATAAAATTCAAATCATCCTTTCCCATCTTACCAATGGAATATAAATGCAAGTGATGAAATTCTCTCGTCTGACGAATGGTTCTCAATTTCTCCTTGATTTTGATCACCACATCTTTCAACGTCTTATCTGAATCTACCAGGACATATCCATACATGTCTTGGCGATCACGAACGTTGGCAAAAAACTTCACCTGACATTTACCCGACTGCAACTTTTTAGATGTCAACTTCAAGCTGTAATCATCGTCAAAGGTAACATCTGCATTGATGCTTTCCAGATCAATTACCCTAAAATTATTAGTATCTGCTGTCATATCTAAAGAATTTAGCATAAATATGACAACTTAATTAGTAATCAACAAGTAAATACTAATTTTATTGGTAATTAAATACTAATATTTTTAGTTACAACCTAATCTAGTCATCAATTGGCGCATTTCAGGATTATTCATAAGCTCATTCACTCTATGCTCATGCTGAGGATCACCCCATCCCCGATCGGATCGGATATCCTGGAGTGATTTAAACCATGCGCGATTGCTGCGGACTGTTGCATGTTCATACCAATCCTTCATCGGGTCAACAAGTGGTTCATCGATGAAATTGCAGAGCTTAGTGATTTCTGTTTCTGTATCAGCAATTAACTCTTCATATTTCATGGTGTACACGGCAGGATGTCCTTCATAAGCCAAACCTAAACTCACATCATGAATGTAGCGATCCAGATCCACCCAGTATTGTTTCGGCTTGGATGGATGCACAGAAGTACACACAGATCTCGGATCTCGGATGATATGTATGAACTTGACCTGTTCTTTGTAATACTTTAATAGCTCTGGGATGTACCTGACATTGTAAGGACGTTTTTCACACCATCTTGAAGCAGAGGGCTTGATAGAGTGAAATAGCAGCTCTCGATACAAACGATCAATGCGTACCGGGTTTCCTTGGCTATCCCATTCAGTAAAGGCATCTGTTTCTACAGGAATAGCATGAATTGCTGGATGAGCAGATAAAATTGAAAGCAATAAGGAGGTTCCAGATCTGGCGCATCCCCCAATTATGAT
>CAXEKM010000324.1:0-3328 GCA_963996645.1 uncultured Marinoscillum sp. | reverse complement strand
AATCGAATCAATCAACTCAACCTTTGGAGGAAGACGATTGAGCTTAAGCGCAATGATTTCCTAAAATCTGCCGGCACTACGGACACCAATCTCTATTACGTGGTAGAAGGAAGTCTAAAAGCATCCATCATCACGGATGAAACAGAACACATCATTCGGTTTGGGTATCAACATGATTTCATTGCTTCACTGGATAGTTTCATCACTGAAAGCGCTTCGGATCTATTCATTCAGGCGATCAAAAAATCTACGCTCAAGGTCATTTCGAAGAATGACTATATGGACTTTGTTCATGACAACACGGAAAATCGGGAGCTCTGGGAAACTACATTACAACTACTCATTGTACAGCAAATGGAACGTGAACGAGACCTGTTGACCAATTCTCCTAAAGAGCGCTATGAGCGGGTTCTCAAAAGAAGTCCCAGGCTGTTTCAGGAAATCCCAAACAAGCACATCGCTTCCTACCTGCGGATGACTCCCGAAACACTCTCCCGACTCAAAAAGTCTTGATCTCAATCAATTTTTAAGTCCGCTGATTGGTCGTACTTTGTAAAAAAGACCAAAATGAACTCATCTACACTGCTTAACGAACTACGAGAAATTACTCAGACCAACATTCAGGAAGTCAATCAGTTGCTCGAGCTTGACTCAGAACAACTGAACTACAAATCCTCCTCTGACAGCTGGAGTATCCTGGAATGCATGGAACACCTCAATCGTTATGGTGATTTTTACATTCCAGAAATTTCGCAGCGAATCAAGCATTCAAAACATGGTAAGTCTGACACCTTCCAAACAGGACTTCTTGGTGACTACTTTGCTAAGAGTATGCTTCCAAAGGAGAAGCTGAACAAGATGAAGACTTTTAAATCCATGAACCCGAACAATAGTCAACTGGATGCAAGTGTACTTAACACCTTTCTAGATCAACAACAGCAGCTATTAACGCTACTCGACCAGTGTGAAAACATCAATCTCACCAAAACCAAAACAGCTATTTCTATCTCCAAACTGATCAAACTAAGACTAGGAGACACCCTTCGAGTAGTCATTTACCACAACTGGCGACATGTGGTGCAAGCGAAGAAGGTGGTTAAGCTGGTGAGTGTTGCACCGGTGGAGGTAGGGTGAGGTCAACCAATCATAAAAGACGAAGTTTATCTTTTTCCCAATTCATAGGGTTTTGAATGATGTAATTAGAAATACGTTGATAGGATGCCTCATCACGAATGATGTGATCATGAAACCGAGATTGCCATGCAAAACCGGAAAATGCATCCGATTCCATTTTCCGCACCTGGGTGGTTACCGATGATTTGATGCCACGAATGATGGATGCCAGATTTTTGGATTGCGGTCCAAATTGATTGGGCCAACGTTTGGATGACGGTGAAAATTGTGGGATAGGAACGCAATGCGTTGCGTCCCTATCCCCGGCGTTATCACCATCATTTGCGCCACCAATAATTACGATACCATGGAAATGATTGGGCATGACCTGAATCGCACCTAATTTCAAATTCATTTCTGGACGCATATCTGGCGTTTTATACCATTCGGATTGCAACAATTCACCGATAGGCGAAAGATTCATTATTCCATCAACCACCTCTCCTAACCAACAAATCCTATCCTTCGTGCAAACCGTGATAAAATACGCTGCATTGGACGCATAATCCCATGTAGGATGACGTGCAGAATCGTTGCGGTATTTGTTTAGGTATAGTTTGGCCATGTCATTGTGGCTAATTCGGGTTTTCTAAGATCTGACCTATTACCATCATTCTCAATACCCTAATTCGGGTATTTTGAATGGGTTGTTTAAAACTCCCCTCCTCAAACGCACAGTTTTCCCCTTATCTAAGCACGCTAGAAACCCAAACCTGGAGTTTTCAATAGAAACTCAATAACTAATCACCACTTCTTTGCCCTGGCCGATCTCGGTTACGGTGACAATGAATAGGTAGTTGTAGTCATTTTCGTCGAGCTGGGAATACTTCTTATCACCGATGAGTTCGTTGACTAAGTCTGGAATGGTGTTGGAATGACCAGCAATTAATATTGTTTCCCCAAGGTGCTTTTCCAACACCTCTTTGAGAAAGCCTTTTTCCATGGGCTTGTATTCAGTCACTTCCAAATCATTGGCTTTGGCTGTTGGAGCCACAGTAGCTTTGGTACGCGCATAAGGCGTGCTGTACACGGCATTGATCTCTTGACTCACAAGCAACTCCTTCAACTTCATGGAGCGCTGTATTCCTTCTTTGGTCAGTGCCGGATCTTTACTACCATCCTCCACCTTCTCGGCATGCCTTACCAGAATAAATGTAGTTGACTGTGCACTTGACAGCAATGCACCAGCCAAACATACCATTAGGAATACTACCTTCTTCATATTACTTGATTTTGCTTCGTTTTAGATAACTCAATGCTATTACAGCAATTATTAAGCCACCAAATTCTCGTGCTCCTTCTATCCATGGATCTTCTGCTTTCATTTTTCCAACCAAATCCGATTTATTGGAGCTATTCCAAAAGTCAATCACACTGGGGATAAACGTGAATGCATAGAAGGTTAATATTAATAACAAAGTGATGATCAGGGGACCAAAGTTGACCTGTGGAAATTGTGTTTTCACTATCGCCACCAAAGCCACGGAACCATATATCAATATCCACAACCATGGATCAGGATCATTGTATTGAACAGCTGCAAATACGACAAATAAGCCAGCAATTATGTAATGGATCACTTTTGAGTTCATACGTCAAAGGTAATCGGACTGAACAAGTTAGAACCACAATTCGTTGTGATTTCCATGAAAGGTTTACTCTCACTCTGCTTCCTATTAACCGTACTAACAGTTAATGCTCAAGATCTCGGCAAATACCAATGGCAAAATAGGCTATTGGTTATCCTAAGTTACCAGGAGAATAACCCGATGATTGAAAAGCAACTAAGGGAATTGACAAGCCAGCAACAGGCATTGGAAGAACGTCGATTACTCACTGTTGTCATGACTCCTGAAAAATACAAACTCGCTTCAGAAGAGAACAAGTGGGTTGCGGGAAGTAACTATTCGAGTTACCAATCAGGCAAAGTGTTTGAAGTCTTACTGATCGGATTAGATGGTCAAATCAAACAGAGAGAGTCCGGCATATTTACCGCCGGAAAACTCATCTCTATTATAGATTCCATGCCTATGCGCCAGGCAGAGATTAGGGGATATTAGTCCTTTTACCTAATCGAGTCCCCCACATGGACGGTCATTTCTAATTGATCATATTCAGCACCAATAGCTTTTGGATCGGCATCAGGATCGTTTTT
>CAXEKM010000323.1:0-2234 GCA_963996645.1 uncultured Marinoscillum sp. | reverse complement strand
GATTTTTCACTTCCGTAGAAGTCACCTTCACTCATGCTAGCCACATTTGACTTACTGTCAGATGCCCACGCGCCCATAGAGTGTGGATTTTTCTTTGCGTATTCTTTCACAGCACGAGGAGCTCTTCGGTCAGAGTTACCTTCTCTCAATACTGGATTTACCGCACTACCTTTTACTTTATCGTATTTGGCTTTAATTTCTTTCTCCTCATCATTTTTCGGCTCTACCGGATAATCAGGAAGATTGTATCCCTGGGCTTGCAATTCTTTGATCGCTGCAACCAACTGCGGAATAGAAGCACTAATGTTTGGCAACTTGATGATGTTGGCTTCTGGTGTTTTAGCTAAATCACCTAAATAAGCTAAGTCATCATTGATTTTCTGATCATCAGACAATCTCTCTGGGAAGCTTGAAATAATCCTTCCTGCCAATGAAATATCGCGAGTTTCTAACTGGATACCTGCAGGAGCAGTGAATGCCTGAATAATAGGCAAGAATGAATGAGTAGCCAACATTGGAGCCTCATCCGTTATCGTGTAAATGATTGTAGATGCTTCTTTTGCCATGTTCTTTTAAAAGTGTTTAATGACCGTATGTCATTATGTGTGTGTGTTTCTATATCGATTAATAACTTTCTTTTTCGTTCGGGAAATCGCCGGAGCGAATATCCTTGATAAAATTGGTAGTCGCGTCACGCATTACCGTATTGAGATCTGCGTATTGTCGCAAAAATCTTGGTTTGAAATCCTGAGTGATTCCCAACATGTCATGAACTACCAAAACCTGACCGTCCACATGTGGTCCAGCTCCTATTCCAATAACTGGAATCGAAACTGATTCTGCCACTTCCTTAGCCAATTGTGCAGGGATTTTCTCTAACACAATCCCAAAACAGCCTAGCTCTTCCAGAAGTTTGGCATCAGACTTTAATTTCTCTGCCTCTTCTTCTTCTTTGGCTCTTACGGTGTAGGTACCAAACTTATAAATAGACTGAGGGGTCAATCCTAAATGTCCCATAACTGGAATTCCTGCAGACAACACTCTGGAAATACTTTCTTTTATTTCCACTCCACCTTCCATTTTCACGGCATGTCCACCAGACTCTTTCATGATTCGGATACAAGATCGAAGCGCTTCACTACTGTTTCCCTGGTAGCTTCCAAAAGGAACGTCCACCACCACCAATGCTCTGTGGACTGCTTTCACCACAGAAGTAGCATGCCAAATCATATGATCCAAAGTGATAGGCACAGTGGTTTCATTACCTGCCATCACATTAGAGGCCGAGTCTCCAACTAATATCACATCGATACCAGCGTCATCAAGAATTCTGGCCATTGAGTAATCGTAGGCTGTGAGCATAGCGATTTTCTCACCACTAGCTTTCATCTCACGTAATCGGTGAGTAGTCAATTTGTCAAAACTTCCTTGTGCCTTGCTCATCTGCTGTAGTTATGATTGGGATATATTGTTTGGGACGCGCAAATTAATAAAAAGCTACCTCAAGTAAAACGATTGCGCTACTTCCATTTGATATTGCACCCCATACTTGGGTATTGATCCTCAGAAATGGCAATTCCTTTGATCAAAGCGTCAAGTGCATCTCGTAAATCCGTACCATTATTTGGCTTATCATTTCCTGGCGTAGACTCATCCATTCGCCCTCTATACACCAGTTGATTGTTTTCATCAAACAAGAAAAAGTCTGGTGTACACTCTGCCTGATAGGCTTTGGCAACAGATTGATCCTCGTCGTATAAATAAGGGAATGAGAACCCTACAGTCTCAGCTTGCTCTTTCAGTTTCTCTGGACTATCACCAGGGTAATTCTCTACATCATTACTAGATATAGCCACAAAATCCACCCCCAGGTCTCTGTATTCAGCTACTATTTTCACTAGTTCATCTTGCACATGAATCACATAGGGACAGTGCGCACAAATAAACATAACCAGTGTTCCTTTTGCTCCTCGTGCATCTGCAAAGGATATTGATTTGCCGGTCACCACATCCTTCAATTCAAAATCTGGAGCTTCAGTGCCCAAATCAAGCATGCTTGATAGTGTCTTCGCCATATCTGGAATTATCGTTTTTGATCCTGAAAAATCTTTTATATTGAACTGCAAAATTAGGCAATTCACTATGAGGTACTTCTACACACTACTAATTGTTTGTTTTTTCTCACTAAGTGTCATGGCACAGCCTCCTGCGCCTGACAGAACAGATGGTGAAGG
>CAXEKM010000322.1:0-3718 GCA_963996645.1 uncultured Marinoscillum sp. | reverse complement strand
GGCATTTCCATGAAGGAAGTCACACCACCAGCTACGGCTGCTTTAGCTTCCGTATAAATCTCCGCTTTGTGAGTTAATCCTGGCTCTCTAAAGTGTACCTGATCATCGATCAATCCTGGGATCAAATGCAATCCTTCAGCATTGATCTCTTCGGCTGATGGATCTGATAGTTCGCTACCGATTTTGGCGATCAAGCCATCGGCAACTAATACATCGCCGTTAATGATTTTTCCTTCATTGACAATCTGTGCGTTTTTAATGAGGTACTTTTTGGAAGCCATTTTGGATTGTTTTGGATATAAAAAAGGGGCTAATAAATCAGCCCCTCAAAATTAAAATGTTTTTTGATCATTTAAGTTTCACTCGATTCTCTCTGTTGGCCAATTCCCAGGCAGTGAAAAAAACAAGGTCAGCTCTCTTTTTCATTACATCAAATCTGATTTTTTCAATCGTATCAGTTGGTTTGTGGTAATCCGCGTGCGTACCGTTGAAATAGAAAATAATTGGAATATTTTTCTTAGCGAAATTGTAGTGATCTGATCTGTAGTAATATCTGTTTGGATCGTTCTCATCATTGTAAGTGTAATCTAAATCTAGATTTACGTACGTTTTGTTCACTTTCTCAGAAAGGTCGTGAAGCTCTTGAGACAATTTATCTGCTCCAATTACATAGACGTATTCTTCATTTTTTCCTTCATGATCCGGATCGATACGTCCCACCATATCCACGTTAAGGTTGGTTACGGTGTTTTCCAATGGGAACACTGGGTTGTTTGAGTAATACTCACTACCAAGAAGACCTTTTTCTTCACCAGATACGGTCATGAACAAGATGCTTCTCTTAGGTTTAGAACCTTTTTGAGCAGCAGTAGCAAATGCTTGCGCTAACTCTAATACTGTAGTGGTACCTGAACCATCATCATCTGCACCATTATTTACTTGTCCATCAGGAGAAATACCAATGTGATCATAGTGAGACGTAACTACCAAAACTTCTTCTGGCTTGTCTGTACCTTTCAAGAAACCTAGTACGTTTTCTACTTCAATATCTTCTACGAGCATATCAGCATTTAAGATCACTCTAGATGGAGCGTCGGTAGCAGATAAATCAGCATATTTCTTTCCAAAGATCCACTCAGCTAGACCTGTGTCAGCAATAATTACTTTGTTGCTTACTTCATCAGAGACAGTACTCAAACGTGTTCCGCTAAGGAATCCTTTGAATCGCTGCTTCACAAAGTCATAAGAACTAGCATCTTCTACAAACAAGAAAACACCTGCTGCCTTTACCTCACCTAGATCAGCCAACACTTGTCTCCAATTGCTCATGTCTGCTTGAGCGATACCTACATATTTGCCTTCAAGGTCTTTAGTCTTTAAGGACTCGATGGTTTCGTCTCCAGCGAATATTACGTCAATGTATTCTTCACCTTTAGTTTCACTTCTAGAGAAGTATACGAAATCCTCGAAATTGTCTTTTTGCTCATCGCCTTTCTTCATATAAGCAGTACGATAAGTCATTTTTTGAAGAGGATATTTTTGGAAATAAGATTTTCCGTTTTTAGAATCTACTGGTGGCTCCAGACCGAACTCTTTGAATTTAGAAGCGATGTACTCGGCTGCCATTTGCTGACCTCTTTCTCCTGTTTCTCTTCCTTCCAGACTATCAGAAGCCAATACTGCCAAGCGGCTTTCTAAATCTTTTTCTGTGATCGTTTTCGCAAATTTCAATGCTTTTTTATCCTGACTTGTAGCGCTAAAAACCAACGCTAACAATAGGACAAATACGGTTGTATGTTTCATGCCTAAATTATTTTCGAATCCGCAAATTAGTCTTTTTCAATTATTACCCATGTTGTAACCGTTTAATCGGTAAAATGTGTGTTTTGCTGGTCAAAAAGATGGATCGGGATCATTTGTCTAAAACTTTGGTGTACTGGTCATTATGCGTGATGTGTGGCTTACGATTGTGCCCTTTTCATTATACATTTGCAGCTTCAAAAATCCGATTCAAATAAATACGCAGTATGACTGTTGATCTAAACGAAAGAGTGGCCTTTGAAACCCGTCATAACGGGCCTTCAAAGCACGAAATTCAGGAGATGTTGGCAGCCTTGGGCCAAAGCTCCATCGACAACCTGATCGAAGAAACGATCCCCAACAAAATCAGACTGAAGAACGGTCTGAAGCTTAGCGAGCCACTCAATGAATATGAGTACATCAACAAGCTGAAAAAAACGGCTTCTAAGAATAAAATCTTCAAGTCATACATCGGACAGGGATATTACCCTTGTGTGGTACCGGCGGTGATCCAGAGAAATATTCTTGAAAATCCAGGATGGTATACTGCTTACACCCCATATCAGGCAGAAATCGCGCAAGGAAGATTAGAGGCTTTGATCAATTTTCAGACGGTAGTCACTGACCTTACCGGTATGGAGATAGCTAATGCGTCTCTTTTGGATGAAGGTACGGCTGCAGCGGAAGCCATTAGTATGCTTCACGGTGTGCGTAAAAAAGAAAAGAAGAAGGCGGATAAGTTCATCGTAGATGAGCGTGTATTCCCTCAGACACTGGATATCATCAAGACCAGAACCAAACCAATGGGTATTGAGTTGGTGGTAGCCAAAATAGAAGAAATTGATTTGACTGATCCTGAGTTATATGGTGTGTTCTTCCAATACCCAGATAATCACGGTGAAGTATTTGATCATGCGGATTTTGTAGCCGCAGCAAAAGAAAATTCAGTTTCTGTGGCAGTAGCTTCAGATTTATTGAGCCTTTGTTTGCTAACACCTCCAGGTGAATGGGGAGTGGATGTAGTGGTAGGTACTTCTCAGCGATTCGGTGTGCCGATGGGATATGGTGGGCCTCACGCGGCATTCTTTGCTACCAAAGAAGAGAACAAAAGAAATATTCCTGGTAGAATCATTGGTGTATCTAAAGATGCGGAAGGTCATCCTGCATACAGAATGGCGCTTCAAACCAGAGAGCAGCACATTAAGAGAGAAAGAGCAACGTCTAATATTTGTACAGCTCAGGTATTGTTAGCGGTAATGGCTTCTATGTATGCTGTTTACCACGGACCTGCTGGATTGAAGCAAATTGCTTCTCGTGTTAGAGGATTTGCTGTGGCTACTGCAAATGCACTAGCTTCAATCGGATTGAAAAATCAAAATGAGCAATACTTTGAGACATTGAGATATGAATTGGCTGCTCCAATGGTAGCAGAGATTCGCTCTTTGGCGGAAGCTCATGGTATCAATTTCCGATATCCAAATTCAGAAACGGTGATGATCTCATTTGATGAGACCACAAGACCATCTGATATCCAGGATGTGATCAACATTTTCGTGAAAGCTTTGGATTACTCTGAAGTGGAGTTCGAATCTAACGTCAATATCGCTTACCCAGAGTCTCTAACAAGAACTTCTGAATACTTGTCTCATGAAGTATTCCATGTGAATCAAAGCGAGCACGAGATCCTTCGCTACATGAAGCGATTGGAGAACAAAGATTTGTCATTGGTACACTCGATGATCTCTTTGGGGTCTTGTACCATGAAATTGAATGCTACAACTGAGATGATTCCTGTTACCTGGCCGGAGTTCGGAAATATCCACCCATTTGCGCCGGTATCTCAGACAGAAGGTTACAAAGAAATGATCGGTGAGCTACATGACTGGTTAGCTGAGATCACTGGTTTCCACGCAGTATC
>CAXEKM010000321.1:0-4001 GCA_963996645.1 uncultured Marinoscillum sp. | reverse complement strand
TGACTTTGTAATTAAAACTCCTCCAGCTCCTGCATTGATTATGGAAGCTGCAAAGATCAAAAAGGGATCAGCTGAACCAAATAGATCTAAAGTAGGATCAATTACCTGGGATCAAGTGAAGGCTATTGCAGAAACTAAAATGCCTGACTTGAACGCGTTCAAAATTGAATCAGCGATGAGACAGGTTGCAGGTACTGCAAGAAGCATGGGCGTAAAGATTTCTGGAAAAGCACCTTGGGCTAACTAATATCAGTACAATGGGAAAGTTGACAAAAAATCAAAAGAAAGCAAACGAACTGGTAGAGGCGAACAAAGAGTATTCTATTGATGAGGCAACAGAACTAGTGAAGAAAATTACCTTCGCTAAATTCGATGCTTCAGTAGATATCGACATTCGTTTAGGGGTTGACCCAAGAAAAGCAGACCAGATGGTTAGAGGTGTGGTAGCTTTACCAAACGGTATTGGTAAAGAAGTACGAGTACTTGTACTTTGTACACCAGACAAAGAAGAAGAAGCAAAAGCAGCTGGCGCTGATCACGTTGGACTTGATGACTATATCACCAAAATCGAAGGTGGATGGACTGATATCGATGTGATTATCACTATGCCAACTGTGATGGCAAAAGTAGGTAGACTAGGTAGAGTATTAGGACCGAGAGGTTTGATGCCTAACCCTAAGTCTGGTACAGTAACAATGGATATTGCACAAGCGGTTACTGATGTGAAGGCTGGTAAGATCGACTTTAAAGTTGATAAAACTGGTATCATTCATACAAGCATCGGTAAAGTTTCTTTTGATCCTAATAAGATCAAGGAGAACGCTGTGGAGATGATCCTTACAGTTGCTAAGCTAAAACCTGCTTCTGCAAAAGGAACATACTTTAAATCAATCACCATCTCAAGTACAATGAGTAAGGGGATTGCAATCGATAAAAGTAGCATAGCTGGAATATAAGACGTTATGACTAGAGAAGAAAAAGCACAAGTAATTGCTGGCTTAACTGAAAAGTTCCAGCAACACCAACACTTCTATATTACTGATACTTCTGGTCTATCTGTAGGAGAGATCAACAGATTCAGAGAGATGTGCTTCAGTAAAGGCATCGAATATAGAGTGGTTAAGAATACTTTGATTAAGAAAGCTCTTGAGAACCTAGAAGCGGATTTTTCTGCACTAGATGACGCTCTTAAAGGATTTTCTGGAATTATGTTCGTTGAGGAAAATGCAAATATTCCTGCGAAAGTTATAAAAGACTTTAAGAAGACGGACAAGAATCAAAGACCTAAGTTTAAGGCTGCTTCCATAGATACAGATATATTCATCGGAGAGGATCAATTAGACGCGCTGAGCAAGCTTAAGTCTAAGCAAGAACTAGTCGGTGAGGTTATCGGATTACTTCAGTCACCTGCTAAGAACGTTATTTCTGCTCTTAAGAGCGGAGGCGATACATTAGCCGGTCTAGTAAAAACACTACAAGAGAGAGAATAAGATTATTAACAAAATTAATTGACGATTAAAAATGGCAGATTTAAAAGAATTCGCTGAACAACTAGTAAACCTTTCAGTAAAAGAGGTAAACGAACTAGCTACAATCCTTAAGGATGAGTATGGTATCGAGCCTGCAGCTGCAGCAGCTCCAGTAATGGTAGCTGGCGGTGGTGCTGAAGGTGGTGATGCTGCTGAAGAGAAATCTTCATTCGACGTTGTTCTTAAGTCAGCTGGATCAGCTAAGCTTGCTGTAGTTAAGCTTGTTAAAGAACTTACAGGACTTGGCTTGAAAGAAGCTAAAGAAATGGTAGATGGTGCTCCTAGCAACTTGAAAGAAGGAGTAGCTAAAGATGAAGCAGAGGCGCTTAAAAAGCAGCTTGAAGAGGCTGGTGCTGAAGTAGAATTAAAATAATAATTCATTCATCATACTAAGCTATTGGGCCTGGCCCCTGACAGAAACGTCAGGGTCAGGTCTTTTGCTGTTTGTATCTACTACACATTGTTCTTGATACTTATTTTGAACTAAAATAAACAAAGCTTTGGCTAATAATACACCAGAGAGAATTAACTTCTCATCCATCAAATCTGTAATCGATTATCCTGATTTTCTGGACGTACAGCTTAAGTCATTTGTGGACTTTTTCCAATTGGATACTCCATCTGAAAAAAGAAACTCAGAAGGTCTATACAAGGTATTCATGGAAAATTTTCCGATTTCCGACTCGAGAGAGAATTTTGTACTAGAATTTGTTGATTACACTGTTGATCCTCCAAAATACTCTGTTGATGAGAGTATTGAGCGTGGGTTAACTTATTCAGTTCCCCTCAAAGCTAAACTTCGTCTCCTATGTAATGACGAAGAAAACGAAGACTTTGAGACCATCGAGCAAGAGGTGTTCTTGGGGAACATCCCTTATATGACCGAAAAAGGTTCATTTGTGATAAATGGTGCTGAGCGAGTTATCGTTTCGCAGCTTCACAGATCACCAGGTGTATTCTTTGCTCAAAGTAAACACACTAACGGAACGCTACTTTATTCTGCAAGAATTATTCCTTTCAAAGGTTCTTGGATAGAGTTTGCTACTGATGTAAACAACGTAATGTATGCTTACATTGACCGTAAAAAGAAATTCCCTATCACTACCCTTCTAAGATCTATTGGATACGGATCAGATAAGCAAATCTTAGATTTGTTTGGACTATCGGAAGAGGTAGAAGCTACAGCTAAAGATCTTAAGCCTGTAGTTGGTAGAAGACTTGCTGCTAGGGTTCTACGAACCTGGACAGAAGACTTTGTGGATGAGGATACTGGAGAGGTAGTTTCTATTGACAGAAACGAAGTTATCCTAGAAAGGGATAGCATCATTTCTGAAGATGATATTGAAACAATCCTTGATTCAGGGTCTAAGTCTATCATCCTTCATAGAAAGGATGTTAATATCACAGATTATAGCATCATTTACAACACGCTTCAGAAAGATAACTCAAACTCTGAGAAAGAAGCGGTGGAGCAGATCTATCGTCAATTAAGAAATACTGACGCTCCAGATGAGCAAACAGCTCGTGATATTATCCAAAACCTATTCTTCTCAGATAAGAGATATGATTTAGGAGAAGTAGGTAGATACAGAATTAATAAGAAGTTAGGGTTGGAGCTTGGATATGACAAGAGAACGCTAACAACTGAAGATATAATTCTTATCGTTAAGTACTTGATTGGTTTGATTAACAGTAAGGCTGTTGTCGATGATATTGACCACTTAAGTAACAGACGTGTAAGAACTGTAGGTGAGCAGTTATATGCTCAGTTTGGTGTAGGTCTTGCTAGAATGGCAAGAACGATCCGTGAAAGAATGAACGTAAGAGATAACGAGGACTTCAAGCCTGTTGATTTGATCAACGCTAGAACGCTTTCTTCTGTTATCAATTCATTCTTTGGTACTAACCAGCTTTCTCAGTTCATGGATCAAACGAACCCATTGGCTGAGATTACTCACAAGAGAAGAATGTCTGCATTAGGACCAGGTGGTCTTTCAAGAGAGAGAGCTGGTTTCGAGGTTCGTGACGTTCACTACACTCACTACGGTAGACTTTGTACTATTGAGACTCCGGAAGGTCCAAATATTGGTTTGATTTCATCATTATGTGTTCACGCTAAAGTGAACCCGATGGGATTCATTGAGACTCCTTACCGTGATGTTGAAGATGGTAAAGTAAACATGTCAAGTAATGTTAATTATTTGACTGCTGAAGAAGAAGATACATATAACATCGCTCAGGCGAACGCGCCTTTGGATGATGAAGGTAACTTCTTAAATGAAAGAGTTAAAGCTCGTTTCGAAGGTGACTTCCCAGTTGTAGAACCAACTGAGTTGAAGTACATGGACGTTGCTCCTAACCAAATTGTATCTGTTGCGGCATCAATGATTCCTTTCTTGGAGCATGATGATGCGAACCGTGCTTTGATGGGATCAAACATGCAACGTCAGGCAGTTCCGTTGTTAAGACCTC
>CAXEKM010000320.1:0-3730 GCA_963996645.1 uncultured Marinoscillum sp. | reverse complement strand
TTAACTAAATAATAAAACCAGTGTGCGTTCATTTTGCCGATACCGTTGATACTCTGTAATTCCAAAAATAAGAGACGGACATTCCTGCTACTATGTGCCAGATTCCCCACCAGGCGGCTACAATAGCCATACCTCCAAGTCCGTCAAAAAACGCAAATATAAGGACTAATCCCAGTCCAGAATTTTGAATTCCAGTTTCTATGGCCAATGACCTTCTATCAGGTTCATTAAGTTTGAATAGTTTGCCTAATTGATAACCAGATAGCAGCGCTACCGCATTGTGAACAAAGACCAAAAAGACAACCAGATAGATGTAGTTGAGGAAAATGTCAATGTTGGCAGTAAACGCAAGAATTACGATGGCAGCAAAGATCAAAATGGATCCGTAATGCATGTATGGATGTAGTTTTTCAGAAAGTTTTGGAAACTTGTGACGGAAGGTCATCCCTAGAATGAGTGGAATCCCTAGAATGATGACGATCGTTTCAAACACGCCCCAATAATCTAAACTAATGTCTGTAAGTAATTGGGAAGTTGGTTCATACATGCCTGCCCAAAATGCCAGATTTAGAGGAGTCATAAAGATGGCTAATACACTTGAAATGGCCGTTAAACTAACGGATAATGCAATGTTTCCTTTTGCTAGTGCTGAGAAGAAGTTGCTGATATTACCTCCAGGACAGGCTGCTACCATCATCATTCCCAGGGCAAAGCTCGGACGTGGTTCCAAAACCCAAATGATAATAAAAGTGAGGACCGGTAGTACTACAAACTGAGAAAGTACTCCCACAAAGGTGCCAAGTGGATTTGCCAATACCATCTTAAAATCGTCAGGTGTTAGCTTTAGCGATACACCAAACATGATGATTCCCAGACTTATATTCAATAGGAATATATTCTGATCCGAGAAGTTCAGGGTGACGTTGTCTATTGATTCCATTTCTAACCGCGCAAGATAGCTTTTTCTGATCATTTGCTATTTGCCTGTTTTAGTCGATAAATATACCTGCTCGTCTATTAACGATGTATTTAGAACCTAATCCAATTATCTTTAGTCTCTGAAATATGATTAACAGGCTGCTGATATACATCATACCGATCTTTCTTTCACTGCTGTCCAATGCATCTGATTTAGTCGTCATAGATTTGCGTCAGCAGAATTGGAGCGCTGAGAAGTTCGTAGAATTAGCAGGTCCCTGGGAGTATTTTGAATCATGTATTGACTCTGTTTGTACCGATGGGGAGTTAGTAGATATCTCACAAGCCAGAGCAGACCAAATGGGTCATCCAGACTATGGATTTGGTACCTATCAGTTAACTATACTCGTTGATCCTTCAGAAGAATTGATGATTAAAGTACCTGACTACTTCAGTGGATATGAAATTATCATTAATGGTGTAGTAAAAGGGCAAGTTGGGAAACTAGGGAAAGATGCTGAAACTTCAGAGCCGGGTCGGAAGGTGCTTTATATTCCTATTCATGGTTTGACTAGTGATACACTAAGCCTTGTTATTCCAGTTTCCAATTTCACTCATCAGAAACGCGGAATTGGCAACAAGCCAATTACAATAGGACGGGAAGATGCAGTAATGCATCAAAAATTTCTGGATGATTCCTACGATTTCTTTTTAACTGGCTTTCTAATACTTGCAACACTGTTTTTTCTGGGGCTCTATTTTCATGGGAAGCAGGATTACTCAATTCTATTCTTCGCGCTTTTTACACTTTCCTATTCCTATCGAATACTTGGGTGGCACAATTACGTCTTGCATGATCTGATTGATATGCCATATCATTTGGGGATCATGTTGGAATATGCTACGTTCTATTTGTGTGGTGCGTTTTTCTCCTTGTATCTGGAGAACTTGTTTCCGAAGGAGGCGCCTACCAAATTGACCCGAGGATTTGCTTTTCTATCATTAGTGTGGGTAGCATCTACCTTTTTGCCGGTGCATATTTTTACCCAACTAAATACCTATTACTTGTATCTCTTGTTGGTGGGAATAGTGTTGATGATCGTTATTATCATCAAGGCAGCATTGAAAAGAAGACCAGGCTCTATGTATTCACTTTATGGTGTTCTGGGTGTATTCATAATATTTACTTTCAAAACTCTCAATTACTTAAATGCCATTGATGAAAATCGATTGGTGACCATGGCTGGGGAATTGACCTTCTTCATGTTTCAGGCATTGATTTTATCCAGGAACTTTACTGAAAACTGGAGAAGAGGAAAGCAGGATGCTGAGGAATTGGCTAAGGCTAAATCAGATTTCCTATCGGTGATGAGTCATGAAATCCGTACTCCGCTCAATGCAGTAATAGGAACCACCTATCACCTTTTGGATAGTGACCCTAAACTAGAGCAAATGGAGGATTTGAAGAGATTAAAAACATCTTCAGATACGTTATTAGCATTGATTAACAACGTCCTCGATTATAACCGAATTGAGTCAGGAAAGCTTGAGTTGGATTATGGAGTATCCAATTTGAAAAAGCTATGCCAGAGTCAAATGGATGTGTTGGAGCCACTTGCGCGAAATAAGAAATTAGAGTTTCTACTGGAATATGATGAGGCGCTTCCCAAGCATGTCTTGATTGATAAAACAAGGTTAAGCCAAGTGCTTGTGAACCTATTAGGAAATGCAATCAAGTTTACAGTGACAGGAAGTGTGATTTTTCGAGTATCCAAAGAAGGAGGAGACGATGAAAATGTAAACTTAAAGTTTAGTGTCATTGATACAGGAACCGGAATATCAGAAGTTGAAAGAAAGAAGATTTTCGACGCTTTCGAGCAAGCGAATAGTTCGATTTCCAGAAAATTCGGCGGAGCAGGCCTTGGATTAGCTATCAGTAGAAAATTGGTGGAACTCATGAAAGGCACCATCGAGATAGAAAGTATGCACGGGGTTGGTTCTAAATTTTGGTTTACAATCCCTTGTCAAATAGCTGAGAAAGTGCAGCACGAAGAATTGGTTATTGAAAAGCCGAAGTTCGAGAATATCCGGGTACTTCTGGTTGAGGATAACCCTATGAACATATTGATCGCCAAACGTCAGTTAGAAAAATGGGATATTGCCGTAATCGTAGCTGAAAGCGGAAAAGAGGCATTGGTACACATGTCCAATTTAACGTTTGATCTGGTTTTGATGGATTTGCAAATGCCAGTAATGGACGGATTTGAGGCGACCAAACAGCTTCGTCTGATGGGATTTGATGGACCAATAGTGGCACTTACAGCCGCCTCTGTGAGTGTGGACGATCTAAAAGAAAAGGGCTTTAACGGCATGTTGCCAAAACCATTTAGCCCGGCAGATCTGGAAGAGAAGTTGAGAACGTTTCTTTAATCAACCTCTCATCTGATAACTCTTCGGCAGAGTAAACGCTCTGATTCCTTGTGAAGAGAGAGTCGATCCCAATCCAGAGTTTTTTCGGCCTGACCATGGAGTGTTTGGACTCACGCGATCACAACAGTTCCAGTAAACCGTCCCAACGTTCATTTCATCTAAGAGAGCTTTTGCACGAGCTGCGTCCGTAGAATAAATAGCAGCAGTTAAGCCATAAGGCGAGTCTTGCATCAATTCCAAAGCTTCAGCATCCGCACTGACTTTTTGAATGCCGATCACCGGGCCAAAAGACTCTTCCTTCATGAGCTCCATCTCATGGTTGGTGTCTACTACTACTGTCGGGTTTATATAATATCCAGGTCCTTTAGGTTGGTCGCCACCG
>CAXEKM010000319.1:0-1881 GCA_963996645.1 uncultured Marinoscillum sp. | reverse complement strand
TTCTTTTCTTTGTCATCTTGAGCCGAAAGGCTAAAAAGGCAAAAGAAAAACAGTGTGATTGCGGCTATCTTCTTCATGGTTTCATTTTTACCAGCAAGTTAGAAGTAGCCTTTCAGTGGTTCAATCACGTCCAACACGTGATTCGCATACCGTCTTCAGGGTATATTGAGAAATCACTTATGCCCCCAACGAGCTACATAGCCTCGAGAGTCGATGTGTACAAATGCTGGATGCCTGGAATTTCGGCCATACAGACCAAGTCCGCCAATAAAAGGCTTGTACCAACTTTCTTTCTGCAAACCATTCACTAGATTGAAAAGTACTCTGGCATCGCTTTTATTACTTTGACCATCGCCATTTAGATCATCCATCTGACCATCGCCATCCTCATCGATGTAGACATCACAGGAGTCACCAAACACATGTCTGCTGAATTGAACATTGCCAATAGCTTTATTGTATTGAGGGGTTCTGTAGCCGCTCATAATCTCCAACCCGGTGCATTCATAGCCGGCCAGGTTTATTTGCTCGATGACCATTTCGAGTTTCAATAGCTGTCGCTGGCTCATGACCACATACTTAGGATAGCCTCCAACTTGCTTACACTTAAAATCCTGTAGCACAAAATGAGGTGACACCATGGTATTCTTGTTTTTATCAGTGATCTCCACGAACCCTTTTGGCTTGGCGTAAATCGGGTTATCACTATTCGGATACTGTCCAATGTAGTAATCATTCAGTTTTCCTCCCTTCATGTCGCTGTAGGGAAACATCACAAAACAATTGACAATGATGCTATCCTTAGCTTTCTTATTCTTGACCACCAGTACATCGATTGCTCCCTTCGTTTCCGGTGCTCTGTATGTCCATTCATCAGCGGAAACAGGCCTTATTCCACCAATGGAAACATAGGCTTCATAAGCAGCCTGTTCAGTATCCATCAAAGCCTCCACATCGACTTCTTCTCCAGGCAATAAATAAACCGAGAAAAACGCATGTGGAGACACTTCATCACCCAACTTCAAACTGAAAGAAGGAACACGCTCCTGGGCATAAACCAGGAAGCCTATCAATACAAATACATTAGTCAGCCAAAGTCGTATATTTTTCAAAATTAGATTCACTATCATATTCATAAATATCTTTTCTAAACTGAACAGTGCCAGTTTCATCACCCCAGGCAGATCGATACACCAGGTATACAGGTAGTTTTTCTGACAACAGTACTGTTTTTGGTTCTTTCTGGTTCATGGCCTCAGCTATTGATTGCTCATCCCATTCTTTGAGGTCTTTCAGTAAGTAGGCGGCAAGTTTGTCCGGAAACTCCAGCCTAATACAGCCGTGACTAAAGGCTCTTTCACTTCTGTTAAATAAATAATCGGATGGAGTATCATGCAGGTAAATATTGACCGAATTCGGCATAATGAATTTTACCAATCCTAATGCATTGGTTGGCCCCGGATCCTGCACCACCCGGTAAGTAATCGTTTCAGGATTAACACTGTTCCAATCTATTTTGTCCGACTCCAAAGGGGCTGAATCCTCTTTCCAGTCCGGATATAATTTATAGCCTCTCTTGATCAAGTATTGATTATCTGCACGAAGCTTAGGAAGCATTTCATCCCGCACAATCCCAGGTGGAACAGTCCATGTAGGACTAAAAACAATATACTCCAGGTCCTCTCTAAAAATGGGTGTTTGCGAAGCTTCCTTCCCCACAATCGTACGCATGGAAAGTGTGTTTTTCCCTTTCTCGAAGATATTGAGGTAGTAATCTGGGATGTTCACCATAATGTATTTATCACCTAGATTTTCAGGCAACCAACGCATTCGTTCCAGATTCAATTTCAACATATTTATTTTATGTGAAAGTGGGATATT